>JAYRLX010000035.1:0-17170 GCA_041905125.1 Caulobacter sp.
AGCTCCCAGCTGGAATCTATCGTAATCTCCCAAAGGAATATATCGATGGTCAGTGAGCGCGACACGACCCCTGAAGTCGAAAGGAGCCATGGATTTCTTCTTACGACACGCCGCAGAACCCACATCGGAAGCTTGATGTTCATGGGAGCCCCTCTTTCTACAGGTAGTAGATAGCCTAACTGCGACAGAATCGGACGCTGCGGCGGAGCGAGAGGCAACAGTTGGAAGGCAGGCGCGAAGTTACCCTGGGTAGGTCGCGCGCGCCTTTGAACTTGTCGGAGGGCGGCTCTCAAAGCGGATGCCATTCCGCTTTCGGGATATGACCCGGCCTGGCCTGGCGCCCGTCTTGAACTGAGCCTTAGACGGTGAGCTGGTTGTCCGCAGTGTAGTTGAGCAAATCCGGTGCTTTCGTCGAGTTGACGGCCACCTGGAAGATCTCGTCCGGGTCGTTCAGCAGCAGGCTCCGTTCGACGAGGGTATAAAGATCCTCACGCGTCACAACACTCACCCCCAGCTTGTGTGCTCGCTCGATTTCCGCGTCCACATCAGCACGGCTAAGCGAGGTGACGACAATGCCCAACACGTCGACGTGACGGTTGAATGTCGCGTCGAGGTTCTTGCGGACCGCTAGAACGCGGGAGGCGAGCAGCGGAAGTTTAGTGTCGGGCTTCAGATGAGCCGTCGTGCATTCGATCAGCGCGATGTTGCCGCTTGGAGTTGTTACAAGCAGGTCGGCCGCCTCCTGTAAGCGTGCTGTTCCGCCTAGGTGGTTGATGCTGAAACCGATCATCCAGAGCAAGCTGCCGACGGCCGTTTCCAGCTCTCGCGCGCCAAAGCCCCGCTCACCTGCCTTTTCGAGGATCTCGTTTAGGATCGCCAACTTGGGATCAACGGCCTCGTACACCGCTCGCCGCGGATTTTGATATGTGGAGGGATCGGCCATCCAGTAGAAATTTTGCGCTAAACCTGCGTAGCTGACGATGCCATGCACTACTGCTGTACTAGGCGTGTCGATCTTGAATGAGCCCTCCAGAAAGCGCTCCTCCTCGACCCAATCCATTGCGTCGCCCCTCACCATGCCGCGAGCTAACACATCGCCGCGCTGGATAATCCGAAAGCCAAAAGCGGCAGCTTTTGGATCGAGGCCATTGGCAATGCGGATGCGAATGGTCGACGACGGTGCCGAAATCTCGGAGCTCGTATCAATCGCGGCGACGTTCAAGCCGACGATTTCTAACCCGATCATGTCGCCGTTCAGAAATGCGCCAAATGACGTTCCTAGTTCGCCGAGCGTGTCGTAGGGCGTGGCAGAGGCCCGTAATTCCCAGTCGATAAGCGGAGGGAAAAAGTAGTTTGAGCGACGATCTCCCCAAATCCGCAGGACGTTGTAACGGGCACGATGATTGAGGCCCGCTGCATGTAGAGGATCGTAGTTCATCGCATGGGACATGCCATTCGATCCCTTTGGGAAGCTTAGCTTCCCCTCCGGCACAGTGATCTCGCCAGTCAGGGCCTCGTCGATCAGACTCTTGATGGTTTTGCCGAGGCTACGCAACGTGTGGCGGCCAGCTATGACATTCTGGCTTTTGAACCTCAGAGGCGGCGACTCTGGTACGTCGGTGCGCAGCAGAACATTGCCTTGGACCATCACCCAAACGTCATCTTTGAGCACCGCCACATAGGAGAACGGCGCGTCACGATAGCCGCCAATGAATGGCTCGATGCTCTTCAGAAAATCCGCCGGCGCGGTATGCATCGCATGCCCTCGTTTTCACAACGTTATTATTCTCGGAATAGTGCGTGACCGGGAAGTAATTTCAGGGCGGTCTGTGCCGGGGCCCCCGGCTCCAACGGACAACTAGGCTCCTGCGGGCAGCAGAGTGTCTGTCGCAAAATCTGTGATAAATCTCATTATCTATGAGAATTCACAGCCAGTCAGGGCGGCCATGCTGGCGCTGTGGTGCGGAGCCCGGAAGGGCCGGGATCGGCTGAGCGTCCCGCGCGCGATCAGCCCCGCCACCGAATGGACCATCGAGGTCTCCAGCAATTCGGTGGAGGTCAGCGGCGGCAACAGGCCGGGCAGCCTTTGCGCCAGCATTGACTTGCCGGAACCTGGCGGGCCGCAGAACAGCAGATTATGGCCGCCGGCGGCGGCGATCTCCAGGGCGCGCTTGGCGTGCTCCTGCCCCTTCACGTCGCGGAGGTCCTTGGGGCGTTCGCCCTCGACGATAGGGCCGGGCGTCGGCGCCGAGAGGACCTGGCCGCCCCGGAAGTGATTGATCAGCGACACCAGGGAGCGGGGCGCCAGGATGCGGGTTCCGCCTGCCCAGGCGGCTTCAGGCCCGGACGCCTCCGGACAGATCAGGCCAAGGTCCATGGCTCCGGCCGCCATGGCGGCGGGAAGCGCGCCGGCGGCCGGGACGATGCGGCCATCCAACGACAGTTCTCCCATCGCCGCCCATCCGTCCAGGGCGTCCAGCGGAATGACCCCAAGCGCCGCCATCACCGCCAGGGCGATCGGGAGATCGAAATGGGTGCCCTCTTTGGGCATGTCCGCCGGTGCGAGATTGGCGACGATGCGCTTGCCGGGGAGGGAGAGGCCAAGGCCCGCAAAGGCTCCGCGCACCCGCTCGCGGCTCTCGGCCACGGCCTTGTCGGCGAGGCCGACGACGACGAAAGCGTGTTGCCCCGTCGTCAGCTGGACCTCGACGTCGACCCTTCGCGCCTCCACCCCCTCGAACGCCACCGTGACGACTCTGGCCGCCATGCCCCTGCCTTGCGGATGATCAATTTATCCACAACTTGCAGCATAGCTTGCGGGAAGGAGCAAGAACGAAAAACGAACGTTTCGGGAAAATCCGAGAGTTGGGAAAAGTTACCCACGGACTCGGCGAATGTCCTCGATGCGATCCCAAAGTACAGCGGCGGCGTTGACGCCGCTGAAGCGCAACAGCTGTTGGGCGCCGGTGGGCGACGTTACGTTGATTTCCGTCAGGTACTCGCCAATGACGTCGATGCCGACAAAGATCAGTCCACGGCGCTTTAGTTCGGGGCCGATGATCTTGCAGAGCTCGATGTCGCGAGGCGTTAGTTCGACCGCTTCCGCGCGGCCGCCGACACGCAGGTTGGAGCGCACCTGGCCGTCCGCCGGCACGCGGTTGATCGCGCCGACCGGCTCGCCATCGACCAGCAGGACGCGCTTGTCGCCCTTGCTGACAGCCGGCACGAACTTCTGAGCGATGACCTGCTCGCGGCCGATCATGGCGTGCAGTTCGAGCAGCGCATCGAGGTTCGGGTCGTCCTTCAGAAGACGCGCCACGCCGGAACCGCCGCCGCCGTAGAGGGGCTTGAGCACGATGTCGCCGTGGCGGGCGCGGAAATCGTAGATCGCGTCGTGGTCGCTGGTGATCAGGGTCGGCGGCTGCACCCCCGGAAAATCGGTGACGAACAGTTTCTCGGGCGCGTTACGCACCTCGGCGGGATTGTTCACCACCAGGGTGTGTGGATGGACCTTCTCGAGGAAGTGGGTGGCGGTGATGTAGGCCATGTCGAATGGCGGGTCCTGACGCATCAGCACCACGTCGACGTCATCCTTCATGTCGAGCAGGACGGGCTCGCCCAGCTTGGCGTGAGCGCCCTTCTCCGCGAAGACCTCCAGCGGCTGGGCGCGCGCGAAGACCCGGCCGTCCTCCAGCGACAGCTTGTCCGGGGTATAGAACCACAACCGGTGCCCCCGGCTTTGAGCCTCCATCATCATCAGGAAGGTCGTGTCGGTGTCGATGTTGATCCCGAGGACGGGGTCCATCTGGACGGCGACTCGCAGCGACATGGGGGCTCCTGGGGTTCTTCCGGCGACTGGCGCGACGGCTTAGTTAGGCGTTCTTGCGCGCGGCTCCAACTTCGGAAACCGACAAGGCGTCAGTTGAGGCGCAACCGCATCCGCTCGCGCGCCGCCCGGGCCGCCATGGCGGCGCCGCCATCGAGGACCTGGGCGCGGGACAAGGCCTGAAGCGCGCCAGCAAGTGCGCCCTGCCCCTCGCGAGCGGCCGCGACGTCCAGCCAAGGGCGGTGGTCATTAGGATTGAGCAAGGCGCGACGCAGGGCCGAGCGTTCAGCGCGAACCCAGTCCTTGGCCTGCTGGGCCCGAGCGAAGATGTTGTTCTGCAGGCGGATCAGCACGGCGCGATCCGAGATCGGGGCCATCAGCAGCTCCAGGCGTGCGGCGACGTCCGGCATCAGGCCGGTGCGAAGCGCGCGCCGGGAGAGCTCCGACGGCAAGACCACGCGGCCCTCGCTGAAGGGATCCAGCGCCAACGGTCCTTCGTCGGTCTCAATCCGCAGTAGGAAGTGTCCGGGAAAGTCGACGCCGTGAACCTCCAGCCCGACGGCGCGCGCCGCGTGCAGGTAGAAGACGCCCAGCGCCACGGGCAGCCCCTTGCGTCGGTGGGCGATGGCGATCACGTCGGCGTTGTCCGGGTGATCGTAGGTCAGCACGTCGCCCGTCAGGCGCAGGTCGCCAGCCAGAGCCTCGGCGATCGCCTCCTCTGGCGACTCCGTTTCCAGGCGGCGCCGCAGGCGTTCGATCGCCTCGGCGGCCAGGGCCTCGGCTGGGGCGGTGTCGCGGCTGGGATCGTCGTGCGCGGCGCAAGCCAGAGCCGCCTCGAACAGCGGAAAACCCTCGTCGGGGCCTTGGCCGGCGCGGGTGAGGATGTCCTCGGCCTCTTCGCGCGTCATAGGAAGCCGCCTTGGGATAGCTCCGCGCCCCACGCGTCTGCCAGATGACGCGGCGCTTGGCCGGGCGACAAGGCGATCAGGTCAAGACGTGTTTCAAGCGCGCGCAGGCCGGCCCGGTGCGCGGTCAGATGAGCGGCGGCGCGGCGTAGGCGATCGCGCTGGGTGGGCGTCACGGCGTCCAGAGCGTCCTCGATGGTGGCCCGTTGCTTGACCTCCACAACGGCCAGGACGCCGCCGCGTTGCGCCAGAAGGTCGATTTCGCCCAGAGGCGTCGCCAGCCGGAAGCCGAGGATCCGATAGCCCTTGGCCATTAGCCACAGCGCGGCCAGGACCTCGGCCCGCCGGCCGAGCTTGCGCGCCGCCGCGCCCCGAACCTGGCGCGCGCTGGCCGTCATCCCGCCGCCTCCTTGAGGGCGAGCGCCTGGCGATAGAGGTCCTTGCGCGACAGGCCGAAGGCCTTGGCGACCTCGGAGGCCGCCTCGCCGAGCGGAAGCCTGGAGAGCGCCTCTCTCAAAGCGGCGTCGACGTCATCCGCGCTAGCGGCCTTCTTCGCCCCGGGGCCGACGAGAATGACGATCTCGCCCTTTGGCGCGTCGAACCTGGGATCGGCGGCGAGCTCCGCGAGGCTTCCGCGCACGCAGGTTTCGTAGAGCTTGGTCAGCTCTCGGCACACCGCCGCCGGCCTCGGGCCGAAGACGGTCGCCATGTCGGCGAGACAGTCGCCGACCCGAGACGCGCCTTCGTAGAAGATCAGCGTCGCGCGGATATTGGCGAACTCTTCAAGGAAGGTGCGGCGCGCGGCGCTCTTGGGCGGCGGGAAGCCGGCGAACAGGAAGCGGTCCGTCGGCAGGCCCGCCAGCGTCAGGGCCGCGAGCGCCGCCGACGCGCCGGGGATCGGGATAACCGGATGACCGGCCGCGATCGCCTCCTTGGCCAGCCGATAGCCAGGATCGGACACCATCGGCGTTCCGGCGTCGGAGACCAGCGCGATGCGCTCACCCGCTTCGAGGCGTTCGAGGATTCCGGGAATGGCTCGCTCGGCGACGTGTTCGTCATGGCGCTCCAGCCGCGTCCGGATTCCGTAGGCGGACAACAGCTTTCCGGTGACCCGGGTGTCCTCGGCCAGCAACACGTCGCAGCCCGCCAGCACGTCCAGGGCGCGAAGGGTGATGTCGCGCAGGTTGCCGATCGGCGTCGCCACCAGATAGAGCCCCGGCGCGAGCGGCGCGTCCGACAGGGCGGGCGGGGGAGGCTGACGGCTCAAATCAGGCGTCCTTCGGATATCGCTCAATCTTAGTTGGTAGCACTCGCCCGCGCTAAACCTTCGCGGGCCATACTCATATCAGGTCGCGAGCGCGCCTGTCAGCCGATCCAGGACAAGACGACCCGTCCGTGTGGCGCGCAAACGATTGGGGTCATCGACCAGCAGGCCAGCCTCAACGAGATCGCGCACCTTGGTCAGTTTAGGCGTCAGCCCTAAAGGCTTCATTTCGTCGAACGAGACGCCTGCGTCGATTCGCAGGCCCAGCACCAGGCGCTCCTCCGCCGCTTCTTCCGGCGTTAGAATCTCCTGTGCGAAGCCTGTTCCGGTCTGCTGGACGGCGGCGATATAGTCGCCGATCGCGCGATGCGCGGTGGTCGCCGCGCGTCCGTCTGGCAGGGCGAGACGTCCGTGCGCGCCGGGGCCGACGCCGACATAGTCGACGCCCCGCCAGTAGACGAGGTTATGCCGCGAACGCGCCGCCTCGCCACGCGCGTGGTTCGACACCTCGTAGGCGTCGAAGCCCGCGGCCTCCAGGACCTCTTGCGTCGTCTCGAAGAGGGTGGCGGCGAGGTCTTCGTCCGGGACCTTCAGCGTTCCCCGGCCCACGGCCCGATCGAAGGCTGTGCCGGCCTCAATGGTCAGTTGATAGGGCGAGACGTGTTCCGGCTCCGCCGCCAGGGCCTCCGCCAACTCGGCGCGCCAGGCGACGTCGGATTGGCCGGGACGCGCATAGATCAGGTCGATCGAAAGGCGTGGAAAGGCTCGCCGCGCCGCGGCCATGGCTCGCCGCGCGGCGCTGGCGTCGTGGTTGCGGCCCAGGGTCTTCAAGGCGCTGTCTTCAAGCGCCTGGACGCCGAGCGACAGCCGCTGAACGCCTGCGTCGGCCAGGGCGGCGAAGCGATCGGTCTCCGCGTCCGTTGGATTGGCCTCGAGACTGATTTCCAGGTCGTCCGCCGGCGACCAGAGACGTTTGGCCGTCTCGATCACCCGGGCCACCTGCGCTGGATCCATCAGCGAGGGCGTGCCGCCGCCAAAGAAGATCGACAGCAGGGTCCGTTCGCCAGTCAGGGCGCGCTGGGCTTCAAGGTCCGCGACGATGGCGTCAGCCAGCGCCGCCTGCTCTTCGGTCCTTCCCCGATCGCGGACGACGTTGAAGTCGCAATAGGGGCAGATGCGCGCGCAGTAGGGCCAGTGGACGTAGACGCCCAGCTCCGTCCGGTCAGTCAAACAGCGCCGCCTTCAGCTTGGCGAACGCGCGCGCGCGATGGCTCATGGCGTCCTTCGCGGCGGGCTCCATCTCGCCGAAGGTCGTCTCGTGACCTTCCGGAACAAAGATCGGGTCGTAGCCGAAGCCGCGGTCGCCGCGCGGCGGGAAGCTCAGGGCACCGTCGATGCGACCCTCGACGACGACCGCCGGGCCGTTCGGCCAGGCCACGGCCAAGGCCGAGGTGAACCAGGCCGAGCGATCATCCGAGCCCGTCTCCTCCAGGCGCTCCTCGACCTTGCGCATGGCCGCCGCGAAATCCTTGCCAGGGCCCGCCCATCGCGCCGAATAGACGCCGGGCGAGCCGCCGAGGGCGGCGATCGAAAGGCCCGAGTCATCGGCCAGGGCGACAAGGCCCGACCGGTCGGCCGCATGGCGGGCCTTGAGCAGGGCGTTGCCGACGAAGGTGCTCTCGGTTTCTTCCGGCTCCGGCAGGCCAAGCTGGCCCGCCGTGACGATCTCGAAGCGGCCGTCCAGAAGGGCCATGATCTCGGGCACCTTGCCAGGATTGTGGGTGGCGGCCACAAGCTTCATTCCCATCTCAAGCTTCAGCGCCATTCGTCCCTCCGGGCAGCCAAGGAAATCAGTTCGATGCGGCTCCTTTACTCCGCCCTGTCGCCTTTTGCGCGCAAGGTTCGTGTCCTGGCTCTCGAAAAAGGCCTCGCCGATCGCATCGGGCTGGAGCCGGCGGCCCCGTACCAGGACGAGGCCGTCCGTGTGCTGAACCCGCTGAACAAGGTGCCGACCCTGGTCACCGACGACGGCGAGGCCGTCTACGACTCCGCCGTGATCTGCGACTATCTCGATGGACTGGCCCAGCCCCGGCTGATTCCCGAACGTCAGCCCGAGCGCCACCGCGCCCTGACGCTGGAGGCCGCCGCCGACGGCATGGGGGACGCGGCGCTGCTGGTCGTCCGCGAGCGCATGCGGCCTGAGGGCGAGCACCGGCGGGATGTGTTCGATCGGCAGCTGAAAGCCATCGCGGCGGCGCTGGATCTGTTCGAGCGCGCGGGTCTTTCGGCCGATCGGTTCGACATCGGCGAGATCGCGGTCGCGGCTCAGCTTGGATATCTCGACGCGCGGAAGGTCGTCGACTGGCGCGAAGGGCGGCCCGTGCTCGCGGCGTGGTTCGAGGTGGTGTCGAAGCGGGGATCGATGGTGGCCAGCGACCCCAGCGCCGGCTGATTGTGGCGGTTGGGCCACGCTGTCGGGCCTCGACGCAACATTACTATAGTTTAATATCGTTTTTCGATAATCGCGATTGGCGGAACGGAAATCGGCTCTTATTTGTTGATCGTGGACAGCGCCCGACCGTCGGCGCGCGCCACGTCTCTTGAACCGGAAAACCCGATGTCCGCCGCCCGCCTGTTTCGCCTCGCCGATAAGGTCGTCATGACCGCCATCACCGCCGCGTTGATCGTGGCCGTGCCGGTCTCGGCCGTGGCGTTCGTGGCGCAAACGCTCTAGGGCCAAGTCCGGCGAGATCGCCGTTTGACGTCTTCCGCGAAGCGGGGCGTCCTGTTCAGCGTCGCTGTCGGGGAGCAGCCATGCGCGCTTTGGGGCCAGGCTCCGTTTCGAGTTTTCTGAAGATCATCCTCGACGTGATCTACGTCGGGCTATGGATCTTCGTCAGCCTTCTGTCGCTGTTCACGCTGGTCGCCCTGCTGTTCAGCTTCAATCCCGAATTGCTGGCCTCGATGTTGCCGATCAGCGATGCGGTCGAAGCCGTCAGTCGCGACGGTCCGCTGTTCGCCGGCGCCTTGGCGGCCTGGGCGCTGCTGCTGGGCGGCTGGATGGTGATCGTCGAGCGTCTGCGCAAGATCTTCGCGACCCTGACGGCCGGCGACCCCTTCCATCCAGACAACGTCGTGCGCCTGCGCCTGATTGGCCTGGTGCTCGCCGGGCTCGAGGTCGGCCGCTACGTCTTTTCGGGCATGGCCCGCTGGCTGGCCCCCAAGACCAAGGTCATCGACGACAGCTTCACCCTAACCGCGTGGTTTTCGGTGCTGGTGGTGTTCGTGCTGGCCGAGGTGTTCCGCGAAGGCGCGCGCCTTCGTCGCGAAGCCGAACTGACGATCTGAACCGGAGCGATTTCTCTATGCCCGTCCGCGTGAACCTTGACCGCGTGCTGCTGGACCGCCGCATGTCGCTGACGGAACTGTCTGACCGGGTGGGCGTGACGATCGCCAATCTGTCGATCCTGAAGACCGGCAAGGCCCGGGCGGTGCGATTCTCGACCCTGGACGCCCTGTGCCGTGAGCTGCAATGCCAGCCGGGAGACCTGCTGACCTTCGAAAGCGGCCCGCCCGGCGGCTACGAGGAAGACTAGTTCAGCCGGCGTTTCTTGAGCAGGGCGTTGCGGTCCATCGAGCGGACCTCGACCTCGAAGGCGTCGCCCTCGCGCAGAATCTTGAGGGGCACGGTCACGCCAGCTTCGCCCAGACTCCACATGACGGCGTAGAATTCGGTCAGGTCCGAAACGGCCTTGCCGTCGACGGCCAGGATCAGGTCGCCAGGCTTGATCTCCGCGCGGGCCGCGGGGCCCTTGGGCGAGATGCCGACCACCACGACGTGGTTCTCCATTTCCTGGGCGAAGACCCCCAGCCAAGGCCGCGGCGGGTGCGGCGAGCGTCCCCGCGCCAGATCATCGAGGATCGGCGGCAGCAGCTCGGCTGGCACGAACATGTTGAGCGGGCGGGTCTCGCCGTTCTGGTCGCGGCCCTCCAGCGTCAGGGAGCCCAGACCCACCAGATCGCCTTTGGGACCGATCAGCGCCGCGCCGCTCCAGTGCGGATGGGCGGGCGCGGTGATGATCGCCTCGTCCAGCAGGTACTCCCAGTAGCCGGCGAACGGAATGCGGGCCAGGACCTTGCTGGCGGCGGCGTGGGCGCGTCCGCCCGCGCCGGCGGCGATCACCGGCGCGCCGGCTTCGAGGTCTTGAGCGCTGCCCAAGGTGATGACCGGCAGGTCCAGCGGCTCCAGCGCCTGAACCAAGCCAAGGCCCGAACGGCCGTCGAGGCCCAGCACGTGCGCCGGAACGCGGCGACCGTCATTGCGGGTCAGCACGACCTCTTCGGCCTCGGTGACCAGATAGGCCATGGTCAGCACCAGGCCTGAGGGGCTGATGACGACGCCGTTGCCGACGCGCTCGGTTCCCAGGATCGCGGCGGTGTAGGCGTCGGCCGGAACCTTCGCCTCTAGCGCCACGACGCTGGCCAGTGTCTGGTCGAGGTCGAAACGATAGGCTTCGGCCGACGGACGCAGGCGCGCTTCGACTTCGTAACCTTCGAACGGGGTAGGCACACAGAACTCCTGATCTTCAGGATCTGAATCTGGGTCCTCGCCCCGTTCCCGGCAAGAGGGGGATTAACCCGTGATCGCCGTGCGCTGCAGGGCGAAGAGTTCGCCGATGCCCTTTTCAGCCAGGCCGTACAGAGCCTCGAACTCGGCCCGGGTGAAGCCGCGCTTCTCGCCAGTGGCCTGGATTTCGACGATGTCGCCGGCGTTGGTCAGTACGAAATTGCTGTCGGCTTCGGCGCTGGAATCTTCCTCGTAGTCGAGGTCGAGGACCGGGGTGTCGTTGAAGACGCCGCAGGAAACGGCGGCCACCTGGCCGATGATCGGGTCGGTCTTCAGCACGCCTTCGTCCAGCAGGTACTTCGTCGCCAGCCGCAGGGCGACCCAGGCGCCGGTGATCGAGGCGGTGCGGGTCCCGCCGTCGGCCTGCACGACGTCGCAGTCCAGCGTGATCTGGCGCTCGCCCAAGGCCTTGAGGTCGACGATCGCGCGCAGCGAGCGGCCGATCAGGCGCTGGATCTCCTGGGTGCGGCCGCTCTGCTTGCCGGCGGCGGCCTCGCGGCGGCCGCGGCTGTGGGTAGCGCGCGGCAGCATTCCGTATTCGGCGGTGACCCAGCCCTGGCCCTTGTTGCGCAGCCAGCCCGGCAGGTTTTCCTCGACCGTGGCCGTGACCAGCACCTTGGTGTGGCCGAACGAGATCAGGCACGAGCCTTCGGCGTAGCGATTGACGCCGGTTTCCAGCGTGACGGCGCGCATCTGGTCGGGGGCGCGTTCGGACGGACGCATGGGAAACTCCGGGATTTGAATAGGTCGATGGGGCCGCTTATCCTATTGAAGGCGGAACTTGAAAGGGGCCGACTTCTTTTGTTCGCTGACCGGGTCCCAAACGACACGACTCGAGACGACACGCTCAAGATGACTTCGTCATGACGCAGCTGTTTCCAGGGCCGATCGTCCGCACGCCGGGGCTGGCCGATCTGGACGCCCGCGCCCGCGATATCTTTCGGCGGGTTGTGGAGTCCTATCTCGAGACGGGCGAGCCCGTCGGTTCGCGCACCATCTCCAAGGGCGGCGTGGCGCTGTCGCCGGCGTCCATCCGCAACACCATGCAGGATCTGGCGCAGCTGGGCCTGCTCGACGCGCCCCACACCAGCGCCGGCCGGATGCCGACCCACGCGGGCTTGCGCATGTTCGTCGACGGCTTCCTGGAGGTCGGCGACATCGCCGAGGCGGAGAAGCGGGCGATCGAGGCCCGGCTGGCGGTGAAGGGCCGATCCTTCGAGGAAGCGCTGGCCGAGGCTTCGGCGGTGCTTTCTGGTCTTGCGGGCGGCGCCGGCATCGTCGTGACTCCGGTCCGAGAGGGCGGGGTCAAGCACGTCGAGTTCGTGCCCTTGGGCGGCGGGCAGGTGCTGGCGGTCATGGTGTTCGAGGACGGTCAGGTCGAGAACCGCCTGATGCGCCAGGCTCCGGGCGTGACGCCGTCGGCCCTGCAGGAAGCCAGCAACTTCCTCAACGCCCGCCTGCGCGGCCGCACCCTCAGCGAAGCGCGGACCGAGATGGGCGCCGAGTTGGACTTCGCGCGTCGGCAGTTGGACGAGACCGCCGCGCGCCTGGTCGAGGACGGCCTCGCGGCCTGGAGCGGCGGCGAGGGCGACGCGCGCTCGCTGATCGTGCGCGGCCAGGCGAATCTGCTGGCCGACGCCCGGGCCCGCGAGGATATCGATCGGGTCCGCCAGCTGTTCGACGATCTCGAGCAGAAGGGCCAGCTGATCGGCCTGCTCGATGATGTGCGCGACGCCGAGGGCGTGCGCATCTATATCGGGGCGGAGACGCGCCTGTTTTCGCTTTCGGGTTCCTCCGTGATCGCGGCGCCCTATATGACAGGCCGGCAGAAGGTGCTGGGCGCGATCGGCGTGATCGGGCCCGCCCGCTTGAACTACGCACGGGTCATCCCGCTGGTGGACTATACCGCCCGGGTGCTCGGACGCATGATGGATGGATAAGGACCTTAAGAGATGACCGACGAGCAAACGCCGGCTGAAGATACGCCGTTCGAGACCGAAGACCTCGCCCAAGAGGTCGAGGCGCTAAAAGCAGAGGTCGCCGCCCTGAAGGAGCAGGCTCTCCGCTACGCCGCCGAGGCCGAGAACACCAAGCGCCGCGCCGAGCGCGAGATGAACGATGCGCGCGCCTATGCGATCCAGAAGTTCGCCCGTGACCTGCTGGGCGCCGCCGACAATCTGGCCCGCGCCACGGCCCACAGCCCGCGCGACACGGCCGATCCGGTCGTGAAGAACTTCGTCATCGGCGTCGAGATGACCGAGAAGGAGCTTCTGACGGCCTTCGAGCGCAACGGCTTGAAGAAGATCGACCCGGCCAAGGGCGAGAAGTTCGATCCGCACCTGCACCAGGCGATGATGGAACAGGCGTCGGACGAGGTCGCCGCGGGCGGCGTCGTCGCCGTGCTGCAGGCTGGCTACGAGCTGATGGGGCGTCTCGTGCGTCCGGCCATGGTCGCGGTGGCGGCCAAGGGCTCCACCGGTCCGGCCCCGTCAGACGCCTCGATGGGCGGCAATCCCTATGCCGAAGCGGCCGCGGAGGGCGACGGTTCGGGCGGCGCCTTCGACACCAAGGCCTGAGACCCGCGATTTTGGCTCTCGGGGCGCGCAAATGAGCGGCGCGCCCCCTTTCCCCCTTCGCGCTTTGCGATAATGTCGGCGGTCCATTCATCGCGGGGGTAGCGGGCGATTCTGCTGTGAGCGCCCGCACGATCTGGATCGGACTATGAAGCTTACCATCGAACGGGCGGCGCTCCTGAAGGCGCTGGGGCACGTGCAGAGCGTCGTCGAGCGGCGCAACACCATCCCGATCCTGTCGAACATCCTGTTGTCGGCCGAGCGCGACCAGCTGTCGTTCTCGGCGACCGACCTGGACATGGAGATCATCGACGAGGGCCTGGCCCAGATCGACATCCCCGGCCAGATCACGGCCCCGGCCCACACGCTTTATGAAATCGTCCGCAAGCTGCCGGACGGCGCCGATGTTTCGCTGAGCTTCAGTGGCGATGATCCGCGCCTGGTGATCCAGGCTGGCCGCTCGCGCTTCAACCTGCCGGTCCTGCCGGCCGGCGACTTTCCGGTGATGAGCAGCGACGGCCTGTCGAGCCGGATCGCGGTCGACACCAACGAGCTGATCCGCCTGATCGACAAGACGCGCTTCGCGATCTCGACGGAAGAGACCCGCTACTATCTGAACGGTCTCTACCTCCACACCGTCAACGACGGCGGCGAGACCAAGCTGCGCGCCGTGGCCACCGACGGCCACCGCCTGGCCCTGGCCGAAATGCCGGCCCCCGAGGGCGCGGTCGGCCTGCCGGGCGTGATCGTGCCGCGCAAGACGATCGCCGAAGCCCGCCGCCTGATGGAATCGGCCGGTGAGACGGTCGACCTGCAGGTCTCGCCCCAGAAGGTCCGCTTCGAGTTCGGCGCGGCCGCCCTGACCTCCAAGGTCATCGACGGCGCCTTCCCGGACTACATGCGCGTGATCCCGCGCGACAACGCCAAGATCCTGACGCTGGACAACGACCTGTTCGCCAAGGCCGTGGACCGGGTGGCGACGATCTCGGCCGAGAAGAGCCGCTCGGTGAAGCTGGCCGTCGAGCCCGGCCGCATCACCCTGACGGTCCGCAACATGGAGGCCGGCCAGGCCGTGGAAGAGGTCGAGGTCGATTACGACGGCGAGCCCTTCGAGATCGGCTTCAACGCCCGTTATCTGCTCGATGTTTGCGGCCAGATCGCCGGCCCGCAAGCCGAGTTCCGCTTCGCCGACCCGGCCAGCCCGACCCTGGTGGTCGATCCGGTCGATCCGGGCGTGAAGTACGTGCTGATGCCGCTGCGGGTCTGATCCGCGACGTTTTGGGGTTCAATGAGCGGGCGCTTTGGGCGCCCGTTCTGCTGTTCGGGGTCTCGCATGAAGAAGCTGTTCGTCGCCTCCGCCGCCATCCTGGCCCTCGCCGTCGCGGCGCCGGCCTTCTCCCAGGCCGTCGAGCGCCGCGAGATCGGCAACCAGATCCTCGAGAACGTGCCGGTCGCGCCGCCTTCGATCCGCGAAGGGCTCGCGCGCTATCAGAACGCTCGCTCGGCCTCGTTCGGCGACTGGCTGCCGGGCGGCGGCATGATCATCACCACGCGCTTTGGCAACACCAACCAGCTGCACGTCGTCGCCGGGCCTGGCGCGGATCGCAGCCAGATCACCTTCTATGACGAGCCGGTGGCTTCGCCGCACGTGCTGCCGAACGGCCAGATCCTGTTCTCGAAGGACACTGGCGGCGACGAGTGGTTCCAACTCTTCCTTCGCGACGCCGACGGCAAGACCGTTCAGCTGACCGAACCGGGTACGCGCAACGGCTCGCCGGCCTGGTCCAAGGACGGAACGACCCTGGTGTGGTCGCGGGCGGTCAAGGGAGCGGCGGACTATGATGTGCTGATGCGCGACGCCTCCGGCGCGACCAAGGTCATCTTCAAGGGCGAGGGGCAGGTCTCGCCGCTGGCGGTGTCGCCCGACGGCAAGACCGTGCTGCTGGGGCGCTACTACTCGATCTCGGAATCCAAGCGTTGGTTGCTGGATGCCGCCACCGGCAAGCTGACCGAGCTCAATCCGCCCAAGAAGGGCGCGAGCAAGATCGCCTATGACGGCGGCTCTTTCACGCCCGACGGCAAGTCGGTGCTGCTCTTGTCGGACGAGGGCTCGGACTTCCTGCGCCTGGTCCAGATTGATCTGGCGACCGGCGCCAAGGTCAATGTCTCGGGCGAGCGGCCCTGGGACATCGAGGATTTCGCTCTGTCCGATGATGGGCGGATCCTGGCCTATGTCGTCAACGAGGACGGCTATTCGAAGCTGGTGGTGCAGGACTTCCGCACCCGTCGCGCCTTGCCGCAACCGGACCTGCCGGCCGGCGTGGTCAGCGGCCTCGCCTTCTCGCCGGACGGCGGCAAGCTGGGCTTCAGCCTGGCGACCCCGACCTCGGTCAGCGACGCCTGGAGCTGGGGCGTCAACGATGGCAAGCTTGAGCGCTGGACGGCCTCGGAGCTGGGCGGCCTGGACTCCAAGGCGCTCGCGACGCCGACGCTGATCCGCTACCCCTCGTTCGACAAGCGCTCGATCCCGGCCTTCGTCTACAAGCCCAAGCTGGCGGCCGGCCAGAAGGCCCCGGTGATCATCGACATCCACGGCGGGCCCGAGGGGCAGTCGCTGCCGACCTTCAACCCCTTCCACCAGCACAGCGTCGCCGAGCTGGGTGCGGCGGTGATCGTCACCAACGTCCGAGGCTCGACTGGCTATGGCCGGACGTTCCACAACCTCGACAACGCCGAAAAGCGCGAGGACTCGGTCAAGGACATCGGCGCGCTGCTGGACTGGATCAAGACGCAGCCCGACCTCGATCCCAGCCGTGTCGTCGTCTATGGCCAATCGTACGGCGGCTACATGTCGCTGGCCGTCATGACCCACTACTCGGACCGCCTGGCCGGCGGGATCGAGCGCTACGGCATCAGCAACTTCGTCTCGTTCCTGCAGAACACCGAAGCCTATCGCCGCGACCTGCGCCGCGCCGAATATGGCGACGAGCGCGATCCCAAGATGCTGAAGGCCTTCGAGACGATCTCGCCCCTGAACAACGTCGGCAAGATCACCAAGCCGATGCTGGTCATGCAGGGCTGGAACGATCCGCGCGTGCCGAAGTCCGAGTCCGACCAAGTCGTCGCCAAGCTGCGCGCCCAGGGCGTCGAGACCTGGTACGTCCAGTTCAAGGACGAAGGCCACGGCTTCCTGAAGAAGGCCAACAACGACCGTCGCCGCGAGGTCGAAACCCAGTTCCTGCGCAAGGTCCTCGGCCTGGGGCAGTAGTCGAGCCGGTTGCGAACGCGTGGCCGCCATGCTTAGGTCCGTTTTCTAAGAAAACGGGAGGTGGCCATGGCCAAGGTGAACTACGTGACGGTCGGCTCGAACGATCTGGAGAAGGCCAAGGCCTTCTACGATGGGCTGCTGGGCTCGATCGGCTTCAAGCCGTTGTTCGACCACCCCTCGGGCGGCCGCCTCTATCGCGGCGACGGCTGCATGTTCGGCGTGCTGGGCCCGTACGACGGCAATCCGGCCTGCATTGGCAACGGGATGATGGGCGGCTTCGCCTTCGACACTGTCGAAGAGGTGGACGCGTTCCACGCCAAGGCGCTGGAGCTCGGCGGCAAGGACGAGGGCGCTCCGGGCGCGCGCATGCCCAAGGCGTACTTCGCCTATTTCCGCGACCTCGATGGCAACAAGCTCTGCGGTTACAAGCTGGGCTGATCCACGTCCCTGGTCCGTTCCGCTCTTCGGCGGGGCGGACCCGCTCGCGCCAGTAGCCCCGATCGCCGACACCGCTTAAGAACGCCGCATGGCGTCGGCCGCACTGCTTTCCCTGACCCTGACGGATTTCCGCTCCTACGAGCGCGCGCGCCTCGAGACGGGCGGGCGCAGCGTCTATCTGTTCGGCCCCAACGGCGCCGGAAAGACCAACCTTCTGGAGGCGATCAGCCTTCTGACGCCCGGCAAGGGCCTGCGCGGCGCCAATCTCG
>JAYRLX010000442.1:0-2994 GCA_041905125.1 Caulobacter sp.
TCGGGCGGATAGAGCAGGGCCGACACGGGGAGCGGCGCAGCGATCAGCTCCGGCGACCATTCCAGCTGCGCCAGGCCGCCGGCCATGGCCAGACGGCCGACGGCCAGAGTGGGCCGGCCCTCGCCAAAGGTCAGGTTGGCGGCCAGCGGGGTTCCGGGCGCGAGCCTCATGGGCGCGGCGCCTTGGCCGATCGTGACCTGGGCGCGCGCACACGCGCCGGCTGTCTGGCGGCGCTGGCGGCCTGCTGCGCCAGGAGCGCATCAAGGCTGCTGGCCGCGGGGAGGGGAAAAAGGTCGCTCAGCGCATCCTCGCAGCGCAGCGCCACAGCGGCCTTGACCATGTCCTCCAGCGAGGCTTGACCTTCAGTCTCCAAACGCCGCCAGGTTCGGTAGGCGACGCCGGCCCGCTGAGCGGCTTCCAGCTGCGGCCAGCCCAAGGCGACCCGACGCGCCTTGATACGCCCAGCGAGGTCTTGCAGAATTTCGGATGTCGTCTTCAGCACTGTCCATATATGGACAGTTGCTATGGATTTCGCAAGATAATTGTCCAAAATCCGCCCTTGCTCGGTGCTCGCGCCTTGCGGCGCACCGCGTCGCGGCCAAGCCCCGCGGTGCGCGCGACCTCTTGGCTGGTCGCGCCAAAGGCGTCGGCGATCTTGCGCGGCGCGAAGAAGCCGTCGTCAACATAGGCGTCAAGGGCCATCGGTCGCGCGCTCCTTGCGGCTAAACTGACGCGTTATAGCGTCGATATTCGAGGATCCTGGGCGCGTTGGCCAGGTGGCGACGCCAGAACGCTCAAGGTCAGCTTGTGATCGGTCCAGCAAGGCACGCGCTCGCCCATTGGTCCATGAGCAGCCGGCGCTTTTCGAAAAGATCGCCCCGCCGGTAGGCGGCTTCGACCTTGTTGCCGATGGTGTGGGCCAGGGCCATCTCGACGACCTCGGTCGGGAAGTTGGTCTCCTCGGCGGCCCAGTCGCGGAACGAGCTGCGAAAGCCGTGGCTGGTCAGATCGCCATGACCCGTGCGGCGAAGTACGGCGAGCATGGCCATGTTGCCCAGCGGCCTTCCGGTCGTCTGGCTGCAGAACACCGGCCCGACCGGCTCCGTCCGCGCTGGGCTAAGCGTCTTGCGGTGTCGTCCGGCCTCGTACTCCAGCCAGGCCTGACGCAGAAGCCGCAGGATTTCCAGCGCCGGGGCGCTCAGCGGCACGCGATGCTCGCGCCCGGCCTTCATGCGCTCGGCGGGAATGGTCCAGACCTTGTTGGCAAGATCGATCTCGCGCCAGTCGGCGCCGATCACCTCGCCGGTGCGCGCGGCGGTCAAAATCGTAAAGCGCAGCGCCAGCGCGCCCACGCCGCCTTGCCCGCGCATGGCCGCCATGAAGCCGGGGAGGGCCTTATAGTCCATGGCCGCGTGGTGCTTGACCTTGGCCACCTTGGACTTGGCCGGCAGGATCATCTCCAGATGCCCCTTCCAGCGGGCGGGGTTTTCGCCTTGCCGGTGACCGTGGGCGCCGCCCCAGCTGAGAACGGCTTCTATGCGCCCGCGCAGGCGGCTGGCGGTCTCGGCCTTGGTCGTCCAGATCGGCCGCAAGGCCGCCAGGACATCGCTGGTGTCGATGTCGGCCAGGACCTTGTCGCCAAAATGGGGCAGGGCGTAGGTCTCCAGCGTGCTCGACCACTGCTGGGTGTGCTTGTCGTTGCGCCAGGCGACCTTGTTGGCCTCGATATAGGCGGCCATGGCCTGGCGAAAGCTGACGCCCTTGGGCGGGGCGGGCGCGGGCGTGCTCCAGCGTCCGGCGCGCTCGGCCAGCGGATCTTCGCCCCGGTAGAGCTGGACGCGCGCGGCGCGCGCCTTCTCGCGGGCCTCGGCGAGTGAAACAAACTGCAAGGGGCCAAGCCCCATGTTCCGCTCGCGCTTGTTGACGTGGTAGCGGAAGATCCAGGACTTGCCGCCGGACGGCGAGACCTGGAGATAGAGGCCGCCGCCGTCGGGATATTTTCCTGGCCGTTCGAGGTGGCGCACCGTCAGGGCGGTCAGGCGGTCGTACATCCGGGCCATAAGGTCACCCCCATTCTCGCCCACGGGGGATCAACCCCCATTTCAACCCCCACCAGCCACGCATCATGGGGGTGAACGCGGGTGGATCTGTCCAGACACAGAAACGCGAGTTTTCCGTGATGAATCAGCGGCCTGCCTGGTTTTCGGCGGACGCTTATGGACGGCTATGAACAAGGGGGGTGGCGGAGAGGGTGGGATTCGAACCCACGGTGCCCTTCCAGGCACGCCGCATTTCGAGTGCGGTACATTCGACCACTCTGCCACCTCTCCACAGGTGTTTTTTCGGGAGCTTTTTAGGGCCGCCCGGGTCGAGGGCGCGATAACTAGCGGCGTCGTCGCCGGGAAGCAACCCCCTCCTCCCGGCTTTTTTCACCTCAGTCTTTTGGTCGCAGAATCATCTGGGTGCAGCGGAAAAGCGCGATGGTCTTGCCGGTCGTCTCGTTGGTCACGACGGCGTCCCAGACCTGGGTGCTGCGGCCGCCATGGACCAGCCTGGCCTCGACCGCGACGCCGCCGTCGCGCGCCGTGCCCAGGAAGTTCGACTTGAGCTCGATGGTCGTGAAGCTGGTCCCGCCCTCGGGCAGCGAGGTCATGCAGCCGTAGCCGCAGGCTGAGTCCGCCAGGGCGATGACGCTGGCGGCGTGCAGGAAACCGTTAGGCGCCATGTGCCGCTTATCGACGTCGAAGCGGCCCCTCACATGGCCGTGCGTCGCCTCCAGCCACTGCAGGCCCAGAAGGTCGGGCAGGCTGCCGGCCTGGGCGGCGGTCAGGGCGGCGCTGAAGTCTTCGGCCATGGGGGCGCTCCGCAAAGGGGGTGTCAGACCCTATGCGGCCGCGCGTCGGCGCAAGTCAATTGCTAAAGAAAACGAAGTCTAGAGCTTGGTGAGATCGACTGGGGCGAAGCGGGCCCCCGCGCCGATCTCGGGCGGCAGGC
>JAYRLX010000443.1:0-2986 GCA_041905125.1 Caulobacter sp.
CGCAGATAGAGATCCTGCACCAGGTCCTCCGCCTCGGCGCGCGAACTCAGTCGCGCGGCGAAGAAGCGCACCAGATTGGCCCGTTTCTCCTCGTAAAGGCTCAACAGCACGGCCTTGTCCGAGCCTGTTGCGCTCAAAAGATCACCCGCATCCACACCACGCTGTCCCCCCACAGGCTCAGCAATATCCATCTTTTGGGCGGAAAGACGATCGTTTGTTGCGGCGCTTGGACACCGGTGTCCGGCGGTCCCCCTGAGGGCGAGCGGAGACGCCTTCGCGTCCTGGGCGCGAAAAATGCGTATCCGCCGGGTATTTGCGCGAATCCGTGAGGTCGACCGCGGCGTCCTCCCTGACCAAGCTTCCTTGCAATGTGGCGAAATGCCGCGGAGCTTGAACTCATCGGCGAGAGGCTTGCGCCTTCAACTCCGCGGCCAGCTCACCCTTGTCGTGGATCTGGACGTCGGCCAGGTCCAGCCAGCGCGCGGTGGCCTGGAGCTCCTCGGACAGCAGTTCGGCCGTCCGTCCGTCGGCCGCTGGCTCACGATGGGCGGCCAGCACCACAAGGCGGCCGGTCTTCCGGTCGGCCTTCAGATCGACGCGGGCGGTGATCGCCTCGTCCTGCAGGAACGGGAGCACGTAGTAGCCATGCTCGCGCTTGTGCGCGGGCGTGTAGATCTCCAGCCGCACCCTGACGTCGAAGAGCCGTTCGGCGCGCTCGCGGAACCAGATCAGGTTGTCGAAGGGAGAGAGCAGGGCGCGCGCCTTCACGGGCCGGGGACTCGGCGCGTCAGGATACAGAAAGGCCGGCTGCTCCCAGCCCTCGACCCTCACGGGGACCAGTTGCCCGCTTTCGACGAGTCCGGACAATGCGGCTCGGGTCTCGGCCACGCCGAGGCGGAAATAGTCGCGCAGGTCGCGCTCGGTGGCCACGCCCATGGCCCGGGCCGCGATCGTCAGCAGTCGTCGCTGGGCCTCGGCGCGGTCCAGCGTCGGCGCGTTGTGGATTTCCGGCGGCAGGACTCGCTCTGGCAGGTCATAGACCCGCTCGAAGCCGCTCTTCCGGGTCGCTGTGGTCAGGCGGCCCGTCCAGAAGAGGCACTCCATCGCCCGCTTGGCCTCGCTCCAACCCCACCAGCCGCCCACGCCTTTCGCGCCCAGCTCCAGCGCCGAGGCGGTCAGCGGTCCCCGCTCGGCGACGGCGGCCAGGGCCTTGTCGATGAAATCGCCGTGGTCGCGCAGGAACGCCGCCACGCCCTTCCAAACGCCCACGCCCTCGGCCGCGTCGGCCATGCGCCAGCGCAACAGCGGATGGGTCGAGAGGGGCGTCAGGGAGGCTTCGTGCGCCCAGTACTCGGCGAGCGCGGGATGTCGCCCCCAGGCCAGCTGCTCCAGCAGAGAGCGGTCATAGGGACCCAGCCGCGAGAAGAAGGGCAGGTAGTGCGAGCGAGAGACGACATTGACGGAGTCGATCTGGACGACGCCTAGCGCCTCGATCGTCGAGAGCAGATGACGACGGCTTGGCTTCGGTGGCCGCGCGCGCCCGAAGCCTTGCGCCCGCAGGGCGATGCGGCGGGCTTCCTTCGCCGAGAGGGTTTCGACCATGGAAGCAATTGAGCTTGGGTCGACCCGTCGCGCAAGGCGCTGAGAGCGCTACCATCGAGACTTGGCCCCAACGCTGAAAGATCCTACCGATGCCGGCTCAGTCGCTTTGGAGCCGCCGCATGACCGTCATCGACAAGGGCCAGGCCCGCCTGTCGTTCGTTCCCGAAGTCGGCGGCGCCGTCTCGGGCTTCACGGTCGGCGGTCGCGACGTGCTGCGACCCGCCGCGCCGGGGACCCGCGACGCCCTGATGACGGCCTGCTTTCCGCTGGTCCCGTTCTGCAACCGCATCCCGCACGGCCGTTTCGTGTTCGAGGGGCGCGAGGTCGTGCTGGCGCCGAACCTCGCCGGACATCCGCATCCGCTGCACGGCCAGGGCTGGCGCTCGGCCTGGACCGTCGAGCACGCCGCCGAGGGCGAGGCGCTGCTCTCTTACCAGCACGCGCCGGACGCCTGGCCCTGGGCCTACCGCGCCGAGCAGCGCTTCCAGCTTCTCGACGCCGGCTTCCGCGCCGAGCTGACGGTGATCAACACCAGCGAGACGGCGATGCCGGCGGGTCTGGGCTTCCATCCCTATTTCCCGCGCCGCCCGGGCGAGACCCTGAGCGCCGCCAATGACGGCGTCTGGTTGATCGACACCGACGTGCTGCCGACCGAGCACCATCCAGGGCCGTGGGAGGCCGACTGGGCGGCCGGCGCGGCGGTCGAGGGCCATGGCCTGATCGACCACTGCTACACCGGCTGGGACCAGCGGGCTGTGCTGCGCGCGCCAGGACAGCCGGACACGGTGATCACCGCCTCGCCGGAGTGTCGCTGGCTGCACGTCTATGTCCCGCCGGGCGAGGACTTCCTGTGCGTCGAGCCCTGCGCCAGCCGCCCCAACCCGTTCGGCGAGGGCGACACCGGCATGGTCGTCCTCCAGCCCGGCGAAAGCCGCTCGATCTGGATGCAGATCGTTACGGGGTAATGCCGGCCTGCGCCTTCAGTCGGGCGACCATGTCGTTCGAGAGATAGCCATCGGCGGGCAGCTGCTGGCTCTGCTGCCACGCGCGCAGGGCCTTGCGGGTGCCCGCGCCGATCACGCCGTCGGCGGGGCCGGGATTGAAGCCGACGCGGGCGAGGGCGATCTGAGCCGCCATCCGATCCGACAGCGACAGCGCGGTCTCCTGCGGCCAAGCGGTAACCAGAGGGCCGCCGCCGGCGAAGCGGTCGGCCAACAGGCCAATGCCCAAGGCGTAGGACGTCGAGTTGTTGTAGGTCCGGATCGCGAAGTGGTTGGGCAGGACCAGGAACGCCGGCCCGGCCGCGCCCGCGGGCAGGATCAGGCCGGCGGGCTGGGCGCCGTCCGTCTCGGTCCAGGGCAGGCCGTCGGCGCGGCGCACGCCT
>JAYRLX010000444.1:0-2981 GCA_041905125.1 Caulobacter sp.
GCCCGTGTTCGACCGCGAGGCCTTGCCGATCGGCGCGGCGATCCTCGGCCCGGCCATCATCCGTGAAAGCACCGGCACCACCGTCGTCGAGCCCGGCTGGCGCGCGACGGTCGACGCCCGCCTGAACTTGATCCTCGAACGCGTCGTCGCCCTCCCGGCGCGCAAGGCCATCGGCACGGACGCCGATCCGGTCATGCTGGAGGTGTTCAACAACCTCTTCATGGCCGTGGCCGAGGAGATGGGTTTCGCCCTGCAGAACACCGCCTATTCGGTCAACATCAAGGAGCGGCTGGACTTCTCCTGCGCCCTGTTCGACCGGGACGGCAACCTGATCGCCAACGCCCCGCACATGCCGGTGCACCTGGGCTCGATGGGCGACAGCGTGCGGGCGATCCGCGACGCGCGTCTCTCCGATGGGCGCGGCATGAAGCCCGGCGACGTCTACATGCTGAACGCGCCCTACAACGGCGGCACGCACCTGCCGGACGTCACGGTGGTCATGCCGGTGTTCGATACGGCGGGCGCTCTGCTGTTCTACGTCGCGGCGCGCGGGCACCAGGGCGACATCGGCGGGATCACGCCGGGCTCCATGCCGCCGAACAGCCGGACGGTCGAGGAAGAAGGCGTCCTGATCAAGAACTTCCTGCTGGTCGAGGACGGTCGCTTCCTGGAAGCCGAGACCCGCGCCTTGCTGGCCTCGGGGAAGTGGCCGGCGCGCAATCCGAACCAGAACATCGGCGACCTCAAGGCCCAGATCGCCGCCTGCGCGCGCGGCGCCGAGGCCCTGACGGCCATGGTCGCCGAGTTCGGCCAGGACGTGGTCGAGGCCTACATGGCCCACGTCCAGGACAACGCCGAGGAGGCTGTGCGTCGCGTGCTGGCGACGATGAAGAGCGGCGCGTTCGCCTATGAGCTGGACGATGGCTCGGTCGTTCGTGTGGCGATCGATGTCGACCGGAAAGCCCGCACCGCCCGCGTCGACTTCACGGGTACGAGCGACCAGGTCCCGACCAACTTCAACGCCCCGGCCTCGATCTGCCGTGCGGCGGCGCTCTACGTCTTCCGCACCCTGGTCGACGACGAGATCCCGATGAATGACGGCTGCCTGCGGCCGGTCGAGCTGGTGATCCCCGAGGGCTCGATGCTGCGGCCGCGCTATCCGGCGGCGGTGGTGGCGGGCAATGTCGAGACCAGCCAGGTCGTGGTCGACGCGCTCTATGGCGCGCTGGGCGTGATGGCGGCCGCGCAGGGGACGATGAACAACTTCACCTTCGGCGACGAGCGGCGACAGTATTACGAGACCATCTGTGGCGGCTCCGGCGCGGGGCCGGACTTCGACGGGACCGACGCGGTCCAGACCCACATGACCAACAGCCGCCTGACCGATCCCGAGGTGCTGGAGGCGCGCTATCCGGTTCTGGTGGAAGCCTTCTCGATCCGACGCGGCTCCGGCGGCGAAGGGACGCATCGCGGCGGCGACGGGGGCGTGCGCAAGATTGGCTTCCGAGAGCCCATGACCGTGACCTTGCTGTCCAATCGCAGACGCGTGCCCCCGTTCGGCCTGGAGGGCGGCCGCCCGGGCGCCTTGGGCGCGGCGCGCGTCGAACGCGCTGGTGGAGTTGTCGAGCCTATGGCGGCCACGGATCTGGTGCGAGTCGGCGTGGGCGACGCTATCGTGATCGAGACGCCGGGTGGCGGCGGCTGGGGAAGGGCTTGATGGCGAAGGCTTCGGTTCTGTTCGTGTGCCTGGGCAATATCTGTCGCTCGCCGCTGGCCGAGGGCGCGTTCCGGGCCGCGGCGCAGCAAATGCAGCTGGACGTCGTCGTGGACTCCGCCGGCACCGGGGGCTGGCACGCCGGCGAGCCGCCTGATCCCCGCGCGATCGCCGCGGCGCGTCGCAACGGCGTCGACATCGCCCGCCAGCGCGCCCGCAAGGTGACCAAGGACGATTTCCGAAACTTCACCCACATCTACGCGCTGGACGAGACCAACCTGAACGGCCTTCGGGCTCTAGCGCCGCACGACGCCACGGCGGAGCTGGGCCTGCTGCTGGACCTTGTGCCCGGACATCAGGGGAGGGCGGTGGCCGATCCCTACTACGGCGACGCCAGCGACTTCGACGTGACCTGGCGCGATGTCGAGATGGCGGCGCGGGCCCTGGCCCAGCGCCTTGCGCACCAGGGCTATCGATAGGCGTTCAGTGCAGCGTCGGTCGTGACGTTGGCGCGCCTTGCGCCGGCGTGCTTCCCGGCTCCTCGAACCTCGGCGGCAAGGCCAGCGCCTCGTGCGCCAGGGCCATGTTCAGGAAGCGCGCGGTGACGACCACGGACTCGGGCGCGATCACCAGGTCCTCCAGCAAACGGCCGGCGATCTCGGGCGAGGCGGGGCAGACGCCGCAGGCCGTCACGAGGCGTTGCTCGTCCTCGGCATAGCCCTGACGGCTGGGCGCGCCGACGCACAGGGGGCGGCGGACCTGGCCTTCGATGGTCGTCATCATCAGGATGAAGGCGGCTGCCACGCGTGGGGAGACCAGAGCGCCGGCCTCTCGAGACAAGCGTTCACCAGGCTCCTGTCCCAGCACCCGCGCGGTCACCCACTGACGCAGCATCCAAAGCAGCACGCGTTCGCCGCGGGTCAGCGCCGCGGGACCGCAGTCATCGACCGAAGCGTGGAGGAGGGGATCGGGGAAAAGGTCGGGCCGCACGCCGGAATTCTCCTCGCCGAGCAGGGGGCCGACACCCGCCCTGGCGACCGACTTCGGTGAGCGGCCCGACGCGTTCTTGCGAACACTTCTCAACTAAACGAGATGTCTAGTTGCGAGTCAATCGCAAAAATGTCGAGCCGGTCTAGCCGCCAAACCCGCCCTTGAAGCCGCCGCTATGGGCGTAGCTGCGCCCGCCGCCAAAGCCGCCGCGCGAGACGACGGAGGTGCGGGTCTGGACCTTGGGCGGTGCGTTGCGGATCACGTCCGGCGGATCGAT
>JAYRLX010000445.1:0-2972 GCA_041905125.1 Caulobacter sp.
GACCGCCGCCGACGGCGCCAAGCCCGCCGAAGTCCGCACGCCGCTGTCCGAACTGGGCAAGGATGATCCGTACCTGTGGATGGAGGAGATCGAGGGGACCCGCGCTCTCGACTGGGCGAAGGCCGAGAACACCCGCAGCCTGGGCGTGCTGCAGGGTGACGCCCGCTATGCCGACCTTGAGGCCAAGGCCCTGGCGATCCTGAACGCCAAGGACCGGGTGCCGGGCGTCTCGTTCGCCGGCGACGGGTCTTTACGCAACTTCTGGCAGGACGCCGACCACGTGCGCGGCCTGTGGCGCAGGACGACGCTGGAGAGCTACCGCACGGCGAACCCCGTCTGGGAGACGATCCTCGACATCGACGCCCTCTCCAAGGCCGAGAACGCCAATTGGGTGTTCAAGGGCGCCAGCTGCCTGCCGCCCGAAGAGACCCGCTGCCTCGTCACCCTGTCGAACGGCGGCAAGGACGCGGTGACGGTCCGCGAATTCGACACCACGACCAAGCGCTTCGTCGATGGCGGCTTCGTCCTGCCCGAGGGCAAGCAGAACTATTCGTGGCTGGACAAGGACACCTTGCTGGTCGGCCGCGAATGGGCGCCGGGCGAACTGACCAACTCCGGCTACGCCTATGTGCTGAAGACGCTGAAGCGCGGCCAGGCCCTGGACCAGGCGGTCGAGGTCTATCGCGGCCAGAAGACCGACGTCTCGGTCAGTCCGATGGTCTTGCGCGATCCCGACGGCAAGGTGGTGGCCGTGCTGGCGCACCGGGGCGTGACCTTCTTCGAGAGCGAGCATTACCTTCTGACCGACAAGGGCGCGACCAAGCTGCCACTGCCGACCAAGGTGTCTCTACAGGCCTATCTGAACGGACGCCTGGTCTTCCAGCTTGAGCAGGACTGGGCCGAGAAGGGCCTGAAGACGGGCGACCTCTTTGACTACGACGTCCATGCGCTGACCGCCGACGCCAAGCCGAGCCTGGTCTTCCGTCCTGGTCCCCGCCAGTCGGTCGAGAATGTCACCACCACCCGCAATCGCATGGTCGTCAGCCTGCTGGACAACGTAAAGGGCGCCGCCCTGTCCTTCGACTATGGGGCCAAGGGCTGGACCCACGCGAAGCTGGCCCTGCCGGCCAATGAATCGATTGGCTTCGGCGGCGCGCCGTCGGAACGCGACGACCGGATCTTCTTCACGGTCACCGGCTACCTGACCCCGACGACCTACTGGCTGGCCGACGCGGCTACGGGCAAGCTCGAACAGGTCAAGGCCTCGCCCGCCCGCTTCGACGCCTCGACCCACGTGGTCGAACAGTTCGAGGCCACCTCGTCGGACGGCGTGAAGATCCCCTACTTCGTCGTGCGTCCGAAGAGCGTGCAGTACGACGGTCAGGCCCCCACCCTGCTCTACGCCTATGGCGGCTTCCAGGTGCCGCTGACCCCCGGCTATTCGGGCGTGATGGGTAAACTCTGGCTGGAGCGCGGCGGGACCTACGTCGTGGCCAATATTCGCGGCGGCGGCGAGTTCGGCCCGGCCTGGCACGAGGCCGGCCTGAAGGCCAACCGCCAGAAGGTCTATGACGACTTCTTCGCCGTCTCCCAGGACCTGATCGCCCGCAAGATCACCTCGCCCCGACGCCTGGGGATCATGGGCGGCAGCAATGGCGGCCTGCTAATGGGCGTGGCCCTGACCCAGCGGCCCGAGCTCTACAACGCCGTTGTTGTGCAGGTGCCGCTGTTCGACATGATCCGCTACAGCCAGATCGGGGCCGGCGCTTCGTGGGTGGGCGAGTATGGCGATCCGGCCATTCCGTCCGAACGGGCGGTGATCGCCAAGTACGACCCCTATTCGAACCTGAAGGCCGGAAAGAAGTATCCCGAGGTCTTCATCGAGACCTCGACCAAGGACGACCGGGTCCATCCGGCCCACGCCCGCAAGGCGGCCGCGCGGCTGATCGAGCTGGGCTATCCGGTGCTCTATTACGAGAACATCGACGGCGGTCACGCCGCCAGCGCCAACCTGGCCGAGACGGCCCGTCGGCAGGCGCTGGAGTACGTGTACCTGTCCCGCCGGCTGATGGACTGAGACCAGGCCTCAGGCCGCCGGCGCGGTGAAGAAGGTCCGGCAAATCGCCTGACTGGCGGCCTCGGCCAGGATGAGCTCCGGGTCGCGAACGGCCGCCATCAGGCCCTCGTCGGGCGTCTGCACGTCGATCCGCTGGAGATCGATCACGGCCTTGTCGCTGGCCTGCCTCACCTTGACCTGGGCGACCAGGCGGTTGGGGCGGTGAAGGTCGATGTCGCCGAGCCGGCGGATGTTCAGCCGCTCGATCTTCAGATCAAGACGCAGGTCCCGGCCCGCGGCGCAGGCCGCCAGGCCTTCGTCCACCGCCTCGGTCAGGGTCGAGGCGAAGGTCTCGCTGGGCCCCTGGCCCCAGGTCCAACCGGCGTGGATCACCACGTCGCGCACCCGGGCCCGAGGCGCGGCCTCGGCGCCCGACGCAAACGTCAGCGCCAGCAAGATGGCGGTTCTCAGGGTCTTCATGGTCATCCTCGACAAGCTTGAGACGCCTTAAAGCGAAGCTTGCATGAACCGGAGATGACCAGCGTTCTCTGAGCGGTCCTGGCCTCAGTGTACGGCGTTGATCCGGATCGCCGCCGGATCGACGCCGCCGGCGAACCAGGCCCGGGTCCAGCCGTATTTCAGCTCACCTTCGCGGAAGGCGAAGCGGTCGAGGTGCTTGGCCACCACATCCTCGAGACGGGTCAGGCCTTCCAGGTCGGCGGCCTCGAGCGTGATGTCGAGACCGTCGGCGTGGGCGGTCATGTGGCAGGTTCCCAGCGGCAGCGGAAACAGGGCCGAGGTCTCGTCATACACAACCTCGAACTTGTGGCTCCAATGCTTGGCCAGCTGGGTCATGTAGCGGGCCGCCTTGTCGGTGGCGACGCGGGCGTGGCTTTGCATGCGCGCGTCTCCCCTC
>JAYRLX010000446.1:0-2972 GCA_041905125.1 Caulobacter sp.
ATGTCCTTCCACAGCTGCTTGAAGTCGAAGAACAGGTCGACGCCGATGTAACTGAACAGGTGCAGCACGATGTAGCTGAAGGCGAACAGGCCGATGGTCCGCCGGAAGCGGATCAGCCTCGGCTGCTTCAGTATCCGCGCGGCCGGCGTGATCGCCAGGCCGACCAGCAGCAGCCGCAAGCCCCAGACGCCCAGTTCGCGGATCAGCTTCTCGATGGGATTGGCCCCGAGGTCGCCCACGAAACCCCGCCACGCCAGCCAGACCAGCGGCGCGAAGCACGCCAGCCAGACGAGGCCGTAGACGAGGTTGTCGCGGGTCTTGGAGGGGCGTTTGCGCACTGAACTCATCGCATCACCAAACACGTGTCATCCCGGCCGGAGCGCCTTGCGCGGAGAGCCGGGACCCAGGGGGTGACCAAGCGCCGCGCGCGCCGCCCCTGGGTCCCGGATCGTCCCTTCGGGCCGTCCGGGATGACACGGAAAAAGGAAACTTCACCTAGTAGAACCGCTTCAGGTCCATGCCCCGATAGAGGTCAGCCACCCACTCGCCGTAGCCGTTGAACGGCAGGGTGTCGCGGCGGCGGAACTCGCCGATGCGGCGCTCGGTGGCCTGGGACCAGCGCGGGTGATCCACCGCCGGATTGACGTTCGAATAGAAGCCGTACTCGCGCGGCGCCAGCCTGTTCCAGGAGGTCGCCGGTTGGTTCTCGACCAGGCTGATCCGGACGATCGACTTGATCCCCTTGAAGCCGTACTTCCACGGCACGACCAGTCGCAGCGGCGCGCCGTTCTGGTTGGGCAGCACGTCGCCATAGAGGCCGACCGCCATCAGGGTCAGCGGGTGCATGGCCTCGTCAATTCTGAGCCCTTCGCGATAGGGCCAGTCCAGCGTGTTCCAGGCCTGACCCGGCATTTCCGAGGGCCGCATCACCGTCTCGAACGCCACGAACTTGGCCTTGGAAGTCGGCTTCACCGAGGCCAGCAAGTCCTTCAGCGGAAAACCGACCCAGGGGATGACCATCGACCAGCCCTCGACGCAGCGCATGCGATAGATGCGCTCCTCGAGCTTGTTCTGGCCGATCAGGTCCTCGATGCCGACGGTGCGCGGGGCCTCGCAGGCCCCGTCTATGCGCACGGTCCAGGGGCGCGGCTTGAAACGGCCCGAATTCTCCGCCGGATCGCTCTTGTCGACGCCGAATTCGTAGAAGTTGTTGTAGGTGGTGATGTCTTTTTTCGGGGTCGGGGCCTCGGTCGTCGAGAAGCCCTTGGTGAAGGCGAGACCTGCCTTGGCCTCGCCCGCCGCCGCGCCGGCCAGCCCGACGCCCGCCAGCCCCGCCATCAGCGTTCGACGCTTCAGGTACAGGCCGTGATCGGTGACGTCGTTGTCGGTCAGGTCGGGGGCGTGGCGGATCAGCATGGAAACGCTCCGTAAGCAGCTGTCCCTACAGATACGGGCCAGGCGGCCGTTTGGTTACGTCGCCCGCGAAATTCAGTTCGGCCCCGGCATCTGCCGGCGCGCCGCCAGGGGCGCATAGACCTTGGACAAGCCGTCCGCGAGGATCGCCCGCTCCTGCGGCGACAGCGTGGCGGTGAAAGCGGCCAAGGCCGCCTCGACATTGGCGCGCGCCTGCTGATCGAGGTCGCGGGCCGTCGCCAGCCGGCGGCTGACCTCGGCCGGGTCGTAGCCGGGCGAACCGAGGGCGGCCAGGGCGGCCTGGCGCTCGGCGCGGGCCTGCTGCGAGATCGGGCGGTTGCGCTTGTTGGCCTCGTTCAGAGCCTTTCGAAACGCTTGGCGCGTCTCGGGCGACAGCGCGTCGCCGGCCGAGATCAGCGGCAGCCTGGGCGCGGCGGCTGCGGTCGCGGCCTCGGGTGGAGGCGTGGCGGGCGCCTGGGCGGCTGGCGGCGGCGCGACAGCCGCGGGCGCGGCGACGGGCGGCGCGGCGTGGTGCGCCGGCCTCGGCGTCTCGACGATCGGCGCGGGCGCGTTGGCGGGCGCGGGGAGAGCGGAGGTCGCCGGACGCGGCGTTACGGCCGGAGCCGCCGCCGAAGCCTGCGCCGGGAGCGGGGCCGGCGCGGTCAGCCGGACGAACGCCATGCCCGCGACGCCGCCGATCAGGAAGACGTTGATGGCCGCCGAGACGGCCAGGGCGATCATCCAGGGACGCGATCCGTTCATCAGGCGGCCGGCTCGGCGATGGCGTCCTGCAGCGACGCATTGGTGTCGACCGCCGTCACCACCGGCTCGACGGCGACCGCGACGGCGACCGGCGCGGCTGCTTGCGGCGAGCGCTCGACCGCGACGCCGACGAACACGCCGGCGAAGGCGGCGGCCGAGAGGCCCAGGGCGGCGGAGAGGCCCGCGATCCAGCGCGGTCCCGCGGCGGCGGGCTGCGGCGCGGCCGAGATCAGGCGGCCCAGCAAGGCGGCGTCGGGGCTTTGGGCGGGCGCGAGATCGAGCAGCCGGTCCAGTTGGGCGGCGGCGGCCAGCACCGGCGCCAGCCGCTCGGCCTCGGCAGCCAGCAAGGCGCGCGCCGCCTCGCGCTCGCCTTCCGGCCAGCGGGCGATGTCGCCGCCATAGATCTCGGCCAGGTCCTCGAACCTTTCGAGAGACATCATGACCACGCCTCCTTCATCCGCTCGCCCCCCGCAGATCCGCCAGCGACGCCTTCAACGCCCGGCGCCCCCGCGCGAGCAAGCTTTCCAAGGCCTCGACGCTGAGCTCCATCAGCGCCGCGGCTTCGATATTCCCAAGGCCTTGATGGTGGCACAGCACGATCGCCTCGCGTTGGCGCGGCGGCAGCGCCGCCAGCGCCGCCTCGACCCGCCGCGAGAGCTCCGCCCCCATCAAGCCCGCGTCCGGCGCGGGTCCCGTATCGACCTGCTCCGGCGGCGCGTCGGTCGCGATCTCGCGCCGACGCCGCAGACGATCGTAGCACAGGTTCAGCGCCACCCGGTGCAGCCAGGTGTCGAACC
>JAYRLX010000447.1:0-2965 GCA_041905125.1 Caulobacter sp.
GACAGGTCGCGCAGCCCGCTGGCCTTCCGGCCAGCCTTACCCTTGGTTTCTTTCTTGATGGATTTGATCATCTCAACCTCTCCCGACCCTAAAAACGACGCCTCGACACACCCACCGAACACGCCGAACAGATACCCGCCTCACACACCCACAAACGCCACGCCTGCCCGCACTCGCCTCACGAAGCCCCGCCGCTGAAAAACCCCTCGGACTGTTCGGACTATTCAGAACATCAATGTGTTCAGGCCCTTAGCGCCCGAACAGTCCTGCCTCGCCGAAGGGTTCGAACTGTTCACCGAGGCCCTGACCCCGGCTCCCAACTGTTCAAACTGTTCAGGACTGTTCAGCCTCAGCGCCCGCTCAGCCATGGCCATACGGCCCACTGTCGTCGTCCTCGTCGGGCGGGATGTCGAAGCCTGAAGCATCGCCAAGGCCGCCGAACGACGAGCCGCCGGCGCCATCCTCCGACGAGGCCGCCGCCTCTTCCGCGCGCTCGGCATCGGTCTTCAAGCGACCGCCGCTGCGCATGACGCGGCCCACGCTGTCGCGTTTGCCCCGGATGACCTGGAGATCCGCCAACGCCCGGCCGAAGGCCGTCTGGCTCATCGGCTTCTCGTCGCGATCGGTGATGAAGGTCTTGTAGCTGTCGTACAGCTCCTTGGCCGGCGTCACCGCCTGCTTGTCCAGAACCAGGCTATCGCTGACCCACTCTGCGAAGCTGGACGAGCCCTTGCGGTAATCCTCGATCGCTTCGAGCACGCGCGGCGGATCCTTCACCCCTTCGGTCAGCCACCGGACGATGCCCTCGACGATCCAGTTCAGAATGCCGGGCCACTCCTTGGCCAGCTTGCCGGGCAGCTCCTTGTCCTCGGTGCCCTTTGGGATCTGGTTCTCCCAGAGCAGCAACTTCAGGCGTCGCCAGATCCCCTCGTCGGAGCCCTGGGGCTGAGGCCTGCCGTTACACTCCATGAAGACCTTGCCGACCGGCTCAAACTCGAAGATGCCCTCGCGCAGATGGCGCGCCGTGATGTTGCCGCCGCCGGTAAAGCTCTTGATGCGATCGTCCGACAGTTTGGCGTTCTTGGGCGGCTCCGCGGTTGAGATCAGCCGCGTGTCGCCGGCCAGGCGCGCCAGGTCGGGACTGGCGTCGCCGCCGCCCTTGGCCGATTGCTCCAGGAAGGTCTTCACGTCGGCCGTCGCGGCGTAACTGCCGGCCAGCTTCCGCAGCATGTTCATGAAGGTCGATTTGCCGTCGCGCCCCAGGCCCTGGAAGATGATGAAGATCTGCTCTGACGTGTCGCCGGTGAAGCCGTAGCCGGTCAGCACTTGGAGATAGCGACGCAGCGCTTCCTGCGGCTGCCATGTCGCCAGCACCGCCTGGAAGGTCGGGGCCGTGGCGTCCGGGTCATAGCTGACCTCGGCCATGCGCGTGATGCGGTCGGACGGGTCGTGCCGAGGGCGGAACTCGAAATCCGCGCCGACTACCTTGTCCCTGGCGTCGCGCTTGCGCTTGAAGAACAGCGTGCCGTTCCTGACGTTCAGCGCCAGCGGGTCGCGATCGAAGGCCTCAAGTTCGACTTCCAGGTACGTCTTGGCCACCTTCAGCATGGCGTCCATGCGACCGCTGTTGCCGCAGCTCTCGGCGAAGTCGTAGGGAGCCTCGATGTCCTTCTTGGACGCCGTGCCCGTCGCCGAGATCTGCTGCGAGAGGATCTCGGCCTGGGCGTGCATGCCGCGCGCGACCTTCGCCGCCCATTTCCGGGCCAGGCCCTCGCCGGCCTTGAGATCCCAATGGCGGCCGTTGAAGCCGACCCAGCCATGGTTGCGCACGTATAGCACCGTCGCGGCCGACAGCTCGCGGACGTCGCCATCCTTGTCGACCTCGCCGCCCACCAGGCGAATGAAGCGCATGGCGTTGCCGAAGTCGTTCAGCGGATAACCGCTCAATTCCGCTGCCGATGGGCCGGCGCTCATCGGCGCCGCGCCCGGAAACTCACCGTCGGCCACTAGACCTGTCCTCCCACGTTGAAGCCGCCCGTTCCGAGCGGGCCGATCACGCGAACCCGGTTCGCGGGATTGAAGTTGTCGGCCGGCCGCTGCCAGGCCTGGGTCGCAAGACCGCCGTAGAACCGGCTGGCCTCGTCGCCTTCCAGGCGCACCGGCCGAGAGCCGCCGCCGAAGGCGCGCGCCCGCATCTCGGGACCGCGAATGTCGCGGCGAACGGCCAGCCAGACGCTGCGCTGATCGCTCGCGCGCCAGGGCGGTCGTGTCGGATCATGGGCGGGCGCGTCTGGGTCGATGCGCCCCCAGCGGTCGCCCAGCGCCCCGCCCGCGAAGGTCGAGAGACGCGGCGCGATCACCGCGCCGGCCGAGATCTCCTCGCGCCAGGCCTGGGTCAGCAGATACCAAGCGTCCTGGAGATCCAGGGCCACGATCAGGCTTTCAGGCTCATGGCCAGGGCGCAGCGGCGTCAGCATGACGACGCGCCCGTCGCTGTCGCCGACCAGATGGGTGATCCTGTCGGCTTCGAACGGCAGGACCGCCAGGGCCTCGATCGGGTCGCCGTCCTGGCGCACGAGCGGGGCAATCAGCGCCGGCCCGGAGCGCCCGCCGCCGATCGGCGCGTTCGGGTGGACGCGGAAGCGATTGAGCACCTCGGTCACGCCGCAGGGTGTGCCTGCAAGCCCGCGCGCCTCGAACCAGTGCGTCGTCGCCTTGCACCAGGCCGATCGCGCCGAGTCCCACAGTCGCGCCGCTTCTGTCGCCCCATCCTCCCGGATGGGTTCTACCCCTTTGGTTGCCGACGCCTGCCGTTCGGTTTGGACGCTGCGCTGGCGCGGGCGCTCGCCCGCCGATCGCGGGCGGCTTTCACCCCAGGCCAGGGCGCGGTCCACTTGGCGCTCCAGCTGGGCGACGGTCATGGCGTCGGGCACGTGGACCCGCCCGGCCTCGATCAGCACCGATC
>JAYRLX010000448.1:0-2955 GCA_041905125.1 Caulobacter sp.
GGCCCAGCCCGCGCCCGTCAGGCGCCAGAAGGCGGAGAAGGAGCTCACCGTTTAAAGCGCCCAGCCCTGGTGCAGGGCCGCGACGCCGCCGGTGAAATTGGTGTAGCTGACCCGCTTGAAGCCGGCGTTCTCGATCATGCCGGCGAAGGTCTTCTGGTCGGGGAAGCGGCGGATGCTTTCGACCAGGTACTGATAGGCGTCGCGGTCCTTGGCGACCCACTCGCCCACCTGCGGGATGACCTTGAAGCTGTAGGCGTCATAGGCCTTGGCCAGCGCTTCCGTCACCGGCCGCGAGAACTCCAGGCACAGGAAGCGGCCGCCCGGCTTCAGCACGCGGCGCGCCTCGCGCAGGGCCGCGTCGATGTCGGTGACGTTGCGGATGCCGAAGCTGATCACATAGGCGTTGGCGTAGTTGTCGGGCAGCGGCAGGCGCTGGGCGTCGCCGACCGTCCAGGTGATCTCCGGCTCGCCGCCGCGTTCGATGCCGGCCGCGATCATCTCGGCGTTGTAGTCGATGATGTTGATCGTCGCGTCCGGACCGCCGCGCCGCTCCTGGGCCTGCCGCGCCATCTTGGCGAAGCGGCGGGCCATGTCGCCGGTGCCGCCGGCGCAGTCGATGATCACCTCGCCCGGCTGCGGGTTCAGCCGCGCGGCCACGGCGTCCTTCCACAGACGATGCACCCCGCCGCTCATCAGGTCGTTCATGATGTCGTAGTTCTTGGCCACGCGGTCGAATACGCCGCGCACCAGGCCCGCCTTCTGCGAGGCGTCGACGTCCTTGAAACCGAAGCTGGCGGAGGTGTTGCTCATGACGTCCCGGGGGCGAAGTCTCTATATGAAGGTCCGCTATTAGCTCGCGCATCGCGCCGCGTCATCGTCTTAAGGGTTTGCCGATGCCCGAACTGCCAGAAGTCGAGACCGTTCGCCGGGGTCTCGAGCCCGTCCTGTCCGGCGCGCGCCTGTCCCGCGTGCGGGCCAATCGTCCGGACCTGCGGTTTCCCCTGCCCGACGGTTTCGTCCAGCGCCTGACCGGCGCGACCATCCTGCGCCTCGATCGCCGGGCCAAGTACATCCTGGCCCCGCTGGACCGCGGCGACACCCTGGTGATGCATCTGGGCATGACTGGGCGCTTCGAGATCGCCGCGCCGGAGGGAACTGTCAGGCCCGGCGACTTCGCCCGCGTCGTCACGCCCGAGGACAAGCACGCCCACGTGATTTTCGAGACCGAAGAGGGTGCGACCGTCACCTATTACGACCCGCGTCGCTTCGGCTTCATGGACCTGATCCCGACCGACGGGATCGAGCGCCATCCGTGGTTCGCGACCATGGGCCCCGAGCCGCTCGGCGACGCCTTCGACGCCAGGACGCTTGAAAAGGCCTTCGCCAATCGCAAGCAGGGCCCCAAGACCCTGCTGCTGGACCAGCGCACCGTCGCGGGCCTGGGCAACATCTATGTCTGCGAGGCCCTGCATCGCGCCCACATCTCGCCGTTCAAGCCGTCGGGCGGGATCGCCAGGAAGCGCCTGGGGCCGCTGACCACGGCGATCAAGGACGTGCTGGCCGAAGCCGTCGAGGTCGGCGGCTCGACCCTGAAGGACTTCGCCGCCGCCGACGGGGCCCTGGGCTACTTCCAGCACCGCTTCCGCGTCTACGACCGCGAGGGCGAGCCGTGCCCGACCCCGGGCTGCAAGGGCGTGATCGCCCGCGAGGTCCAGGCGGGGCGATCGACGTTCTTCTGCCCGGTGTGCCAAGTGTGAGGGGCGGGCTGGACGTTTGACATAGAAGATTACAAACGTAATCTAGACTTCCTTACGGGAGTCGGCGATGACGGCGCAAGTGCTCTGGAATGTCTTCGAACACGCGGCGGCGCCTCAAAGGGCCGTTCTGGTCCTGCTCTGCGCGGCGCTTCCGGGACTACTGGTCTCCGCCGTGCTCGGGGCGAGGACCCCCAGAAACATCTGGCGGCGCGTCGTCGCAGACCTGCGGGTCGCTGGCCCCACGCTGGGCCTCTTCGTGGGCGGGCTCAACAGCTTCCACATGAGCCGCACCATCGAGAAGCTCCCGTTCGATCCGACCCTCAAGCAGATAGCGCCTGGTATTTTCGAGGTGTCCGCGCTGGTGAGCCTCGGCGCGCTGGTGGGGCTGGTGGCCATCGCCGCGCATGGGGTGATGTCCGTGGCGGAGCGCCGAGAGCGGGCTTATTGAATGTCGGCGATGGGGCGGCAGCGGATTTGACGTTGCCGAGTCCTATGATCACTGAATGGTAAAATCGCGCAGCGACGCGGGGTGACGCATCCTGCCCGCATGACTAGTTTCGCTCCAGGTTGTCCAAGGGGGATAGATGGAAGCGACAGGTGTTCTGGCCGTCGGGGAAACCACGGCCGCCATGGCCTACATCAAGCGCCGGCGGGGCATGTCGCCGCGTCAGATGAAAGTTATCCTCGTAGTTTGCATGTTGGCCGTGGGCATCCCCGTGGGGGCATGGCTGTCAGGGTCATGGTCGGCGGCCGCCATTTCGGTTGAGTTCGCCGTCATAGGCCTTGGCATGGGCTTGGCGGCAATTCAGTGGCTGAGCGGACCCTCGATGCGAAAGGCTCTCGCTGAGCGTGGGCAGGCATACGAGCAGCCGCTTACGCTGCGCCTGACATCCGATGCCCTGATATATGACTTGGCCGACCTAACGATGACCGCCCGCTGGCCTAGCGTGACGGACCTCTACCAGACCCGAAAGTACTGGGTTTTTCTAGTTCAAAGCAGCGCCATGGTTCTCCCGCGTCGCTTCTTCGCAACTCCCCAGGCCGAACGCAATTTCATTGTCGAAGCCGCGTCACGGATGACCGAGGCTGCACGTGTGAGGAGCCCGGACGCGATGAAGATTGCCGGCGGGTAGCACAAAGCTCGCCCACTTCAGAAAAAGGGGCGCAAGCCGACCTCGCGAGGTCGGTGCGAACCTTA
>JAYRLX010000449.1:0-2955 GCA_041905125.1 Caulobacter sp.
ACTTCCTCCAGCTCGGTCTGGTCCGGCGCGGACTTGTCGCTGTCGACGTCGGCGATCATGCCGATCATCAGCGAGGACGGCCACGGCCAGGGCTGGCTGGAGTGGTAGCGGACGGCGGTCGCCTTCAGGCCGGCTTCTTCTTCCAGCTCGCGGGCGCAGGCCTCTTCCATCGTCTCGCCAGGCTCGATGAAGCCGGCCAGGGCCGAGAACATTCCGGGCGGCCAGGCGGCCTGGCGACCCAGCAGGCACTTGCCGTCGTGGACGGCCAGCATGATCGCCACGGGGTCCGTGCGCGGGAAGTGCTCGGCGTCGCAGGCGGGGCAGACGCGCTTCCAGCCGCCGTCGGCGACCTCGGTCTTCTGGCCGCAGGCGCTGCACCAGCGGTGGCGGCGACGCCACTCGAACATCGACTTGGCCGTGGCCAGGATGCCGGCGTCGGCCGGCGGCATGCTGGCGGCGGCCCCGCGCAGCTCTTCGAAGCGGCCCAGGCCCTGCAGCGGCCCCTCGGCGGGGTCGGCCGGCCCCTCGATGTCGACCGCGAAGACCGCGATGTCCTTCCAGAGGCCCATATAGAGCAGCTTCTCGTTCCCGCCGGCCAGGTCCTGGGCCATGTCGGCGCGGAGATAGGCGATCTGGACGCCTTTCGGCTTGCCGTCGCCGTCCAGGATGTCCTCGACCAGCGGCTTGCCGTTCCACAGCGCCACGGCCAGCGACTCCGAGTCGGCCAGCTTTTCAGCGATGAACGCCTCGTCCCCGCGCCGCTCGCTGTCGCGGTTCAACGGGTTGCCGGCGAAGGTGTTGGTGATGATCGAAAGGGCCATGCGCCACTGTGTAGCGTGAGCAGAATGACTCGTCAGCCTTGCATCCTGCGCGATGAGTCGCGATATAGGCCTCGGAGATCGGCGCGGACGGAGTCCTCGCCAACCTGGTCAGGGCCGGAAGGCAGCAGCCACAACGAGATCCCCTTCGGGTCGCTGTCCGGTCTCCACCTTCCCTTACAATCGAAGACAAATCTGTCAGCAGATGCGCGTCCAGGCCGGCGCGAGGCTTTTGCTGCGCCCTTCGCCCCACTACACTGAAGACCATGGCCGACCACGACGACCTTTCGCCTGATTCCGCGCCGCCGTGGGACGAAGCGCCCGCTGAGCGCGACGAGAACACCGCCGACATCTTCGGCGGACCTCCGGTCGCGCCCGCGGCCGAAGAGGCGCGTCCGGTCGTCCAGGATCCGCCGGCCGCCGAGACCGGCGACGCCTACACCGTGCTGGCGCGGAAGTACCGGCCGCGCACCTTCGAGGACCTGATCGGCCAGGAGGCCATGGTCCGCACCCTGGCCAACGCCTTCTCGACCGGCCGCATCGCCCACGCCTTCATGCTCACGGGCGTCCGCGGGGTCGGCAAGACCACGACCGCGCGCCTGCTGGCCCGGGCGCTGAACTACGAGACCGACACGGTGAAGGGCCCCTCGGTCGACCTGACCACCGAGGGCTATCACTGCCGCGCCATCATCGAAGGCCGGCACATGGACGTGCTGGAGCTGGACGCCGCCAGCCGCACCAAGGTCGACGAGATGCGCGAGCTGCTGGACGGGGTGCGCTACGCCCCGGTCGAGGCGCGCTACAAGGTCTACATCATCGACGAAGTGCACATGCTGTCGACGGCGGCGTTCAACGCCCTGCTGAAGACGCTGGAAGAGCCGCCGCCGCACGCCAAGTTCATCTTCGCCACCACCGAGATCCGCAAGGTCCCGGTGACGATCCTGTCGCGCTGCCAGCGCTTCGACCTGCGCCGGGTGGAGCCGGACGTGCTGGTCAAGCACTTCGACCGCATCGCCGCTAAGGAAGGCGCGCGGATCGAGATGGACGCCCTGGCCCTGATCGCCCGCGCGGCCGAAGGCTCGGTGCGCGACGGTCTCTCGCTGCTGGACCAGGCCATCGTCCAGACCGAGCGCGGCCAGACCGTCACCGCCACGGTGGTCCGCGACATGCTGGGCCTGGCCGACCGCGGCCAGACCATCGCGCTCTACGAGCACGTGATGGCCGGCAAGACCAAGGACGCCCTGGAAGCCTTCCGCGCCCTGTGGGGCTTCGGCGCCGATCCGGCGGTGGTGATGCTGGACGTGCTCGACCACTGCCACGCCTCGGCGGTGTCCAAGGCGCTCGGCCCCGACGCCCTGTCGATGCCCAAGGAACAGGCCGCGCGCCTGGCCGCCATCGGCGCCCACACCTCGGCCGGCACGTTGTCGCGGCTTTGGCAGATGCTGCTGAAGGCCCATGAGGAGGTGCGCCGCGCCCCCGACGCCATGGCGGCGGCCGAGATGGCCCTGATCCGCCTGTGCTACGCCGCCGACCTGCCCGGTCCGGAAGAGGCGCTGAAGGCGCTGCGCGACGGCGCTCCGATCGGCGGCGGCGGCCCCGGTGGCGGCATGTCGGTCGGCGGCGGCGCGGGCGGGGCGACCGCCTCGGCTCACGCGCCGATGACCATGGCCGCGCCGGGCGCCCAGGCCATGCCGGTCCTGGCCTCGTTCGACGACGTCATGGCCCTGATCGCCGCCAAGCGCGACATCGGGCTTCGCCTGGACGTCGAGCAGTACGTCCGCCCGATCAACTTCCGGCCCGGCGCCATCACCTTCGAGGCCGCCCCCGGCGCGCCTGGAAACCTGGCCGGACGCCTCGTTCGCTTCCTGAAGGAGCACACCGGCCAGCCCTGGCTGGTCGCGGCCGAGGGCGGCGGCGGGGCCGAGAGCATGATGGAGCGCCAGAAGCGCGAGGAGCGCGAGGCGCTGGAGGCCATCAAGAAGGATCCGTTCGTCGCCTCGGTGCTGTCGGCCTTCCCCGGCGCCGAGATCGTCGAGATCCGCAAGGTCCTCACCCCCGAGGCCGCGCCGCTGGAGCCGGATGAGGAAGAGGGATAAAGGCCCTTCCCCCTGGATGGGGGAAGGGTTTGGGATGGGGG
>JAYRLX010000450.1:0-2952 GCA_041905125.1 Caulobacter sp.
CTGGCCCTGGGCGACCGCGACTGCTCCCTGCAGCGGCGCAACCAGAAGCTGGTCGAGATCGCCCCGGCCGTCCTGCCCGGCGACCTGGCCGCCCTGCTGGCTAGCTGGTCCGAGCGGCTGTGCGCCGGCTATCGCGGCCTGGCGACCGTCGAGTTCCTGATCGACGTCGAAACTGGCGAGCCCTACTTCATCGAGGTCAATCCGCGCCTGCAGGTCGAGCACACGGTCACCGAGGAGGTCACCGGCCTGGATCTGGTCCGCCTGCAGCTGGACCTGGCGGCCGGGGCGACGCTGGCCGACCTTTCCCTGACCACCGCCCCACCCGCCTTTGGCGTGGCCATCCAGGCGCGGATCAACGCCGAGACCCTGACCGCCGAGGGCCAGGTCAAGCCGTCCAGCGGGACCTTGACAGCCTGGGCGCCGCCCGGCGGTCCGGGCGTGCGGGTCGACGCTGGAGCGACGACGGGCCAGGGCGTCGGCGGAGCTTACGACAGCCTGCTGGCCAAGGTGATCGCGCGGGGCCGCACGTCGCGCGAGGCCGCCGCGCGCCTGGACCGGGCGCTCGCCGAGTTCGAAATCGGCGGCGTCGCCACCACCGCCCCGCTGATCCGGGCGATCCTGGGCCATCCCGAGGTGAGCGAGGCGACCACCGGCTTCATCGCCCGCCACGCCGCCGACCTGGTGGTTCACGCGCAGGCCCTGTCGCCCGCCGTCGCCGAGACGCGGACGTTCGAAACGCCGGCGGGCGCCCTGGCCGCCCTCGCTCCGCTGGCCGCCACGGTGGGGGCGGTCGCGGCGGCCGTCGGCGACCTGGTTCGTCCCGGCCAGGCCCTGGCGGTGCTGGAGGCGATGAAGATGGAGCACCTCGTCCCCGCCGAGACCGGCGGCCGGGTGCTGGCGATCCTGGTCGCGCCGGGTCAGACCGTGGCCGAGGGCCAGCCGCTGATCCTGCTGGAGCCGGCCGAGGTCGAGGGCGGCGCGGCGCTCGAGACGACCGCCGAGGATCTCGACGCGATCCGTCCGGACCTGGCCGAGGTCATCGCCCGCCATCGCCACACCCTGGACGAGGCCCGCCCCGACGCGGTCGCCCGGCGGCGCAAGACCGGCCATCGCACGGCGCGGGAGAACATCGACGACCTGGTCGATCCCGGCAGCTTCCTGGAGTACGGCGCCCTGGCCATCGCCGCCCAGAAGCGGCGGCGCTCGACCGAGGACCTGATCGCCAATACGCCCGCCGACGGCCTGATCACCGGGATCGGCGCGGTCAACGGCGCCCTCTTCCCGCCCGACAAGGCGCGGACGGCGGCGCTGGCCTATGACTTCACGGTGCTGGCGGGCACGCAGGGCGCGATGAACCACCGCAAGTCCGACCGGCTGATGAGCCTGATCGCCGACCAGAAGCTGCCGGTCGTGTGGTTCGCCGAGGGCGGCGGCGGGCGGCCGGGCGACACCGACACCACGGCGGTGGCGGGGCTGGACGTGCCGACGTTCAGGAGCTTCGCCCAGCTGTCGGGCCTGGTCCCCAAGATCGCCATCGTCGCCGGCCGCTGCTTCGCCGGCAACGCCGCGATCGCCGGCCTGTCGGAGATCATCATCGCCACCCGGGACAGCAACCTCGGCATGGGCGGGCCGGCGATGATCGAGGGCGGCGGGCTGGGCGTCTTCCGGCCCGAGGCGATCGGCCCTTCGGCCCATCAGTGGCGCAACGGGGTCATCGACATCCTGGCCGAGGACGAGGCCCACGCCACGACGCTGGCCAAGCAGGCGCTGTCCTACTTTCAGGGCTCGCTCTCGACCTGGACCGCGCCGGACCAGCGGCGGCTGCGCCAGGCGATCCCGGAGAACCGGCTACGGGTCTATGACGTGCGGAGCCTTATCAACGGCCTGGTCGACGAGGGCTCGTTCCTGGAGCTGCGCGGCGGCTTCGCGGCCGGCATGGTCACCGGCCTGATCCGCGTCGAAGGCCGGCCGATGGGGCTGATCGCCAACGATCCGCGCCACCTGGGCGGGGCCATCGATTGCGAGGGGGCCGAGAAGGCCGCCCGGTTCCTGCAACTGTGCGACGCCTTCGCCCTGCCGGTGCTGAGCCTGTGCGACACGCCCGGCTTCATGGTCGGGCCGGACAGCGAGGACGCCGCGGCCGTGCGCCGCGTCAGCCGCCAGTTCATCGCCGGGGCCAAGCTGCGCTCGCCGCTGTTCACGGTAGTCACCCGCAAGGGCTATGGGCTCGGGGCGCAGGCCATGGCCGGCGGCTCCTTCCAAGCCCCGGCCTTCATCGCCGCCTGGCCGACCGGCGAGTTTGGCGGCATGGGCCTGGAGGGCGCGGTCAAGCTCGGCTATCGCAAGGAGCTGGAGGCGCAGACCGATCCGGTCAAGCAGAAGGCGCTCTACGACGAGCTGGTGGCCAAGCTCTACGCCGCTGGCAAGGCGACCAGCATGGCCGCGGCCCTGGAGATCGACGCGGTCATCGACCCGGCCGACACCCGGCGCTGGATCCTGGGCGGACTGGATGCGGCGGCGGGCGCGAGCCGGCCTTGGGCGGTGCGGGTGGACAGCTTCTGAACGATCCGTCCTACCCGTCCCGGTTCATCCACTGGGTGGCGATGATCGGGCCGAAGAAGAAGCCGATGCCGCAGGTGTCGGCGACCACGTCGAAGATGTCGGCGTCGCGGCCGATGATCGGCAGGCCCTGCAGGATCTCGATGGCGATCCCGAAGCCCAGCAACACCGCGCCGATCTTCCAGTAACGGCTCTTGGGCAGGGCCATGGTCGCCAGGAAGGTGAGGCCGTAGAAGACGATGAAGTGCTTGGCCTTGTCCCACGGGATCAGGCCGGCAGTGTCGTCGCCGGGCGCCAGGGCCGCGTACAGCGTGAAGGCCACGGCGGCGATGAAGACGACCAGGCCCAGCCGGTTGATCTTGCGCGGAACGAGCAGGGACATGCGAGGCCTTC
>JAYRLX010000036.1:0-16748 GCA_041905125.1 Caulobacter sp.
AGGCGCGATAAGCCTCCAGCGCCGCCTGCAGCACGTGCAGCAGGCGCTCGCGGTCGGCGTCGTCGGGCGCGCTCTTGAGCGCCTCGCCGAGGGCCAGCTGGAAGGCGGCGCGCTGGTTGTGCCAGTCCAGCGAGCCCGCCGCGCGCGGCGGCAGGCGCGGCGGCGCCTGGTCGGTCAAGGTCGCGGGCCCCTCGCCCAGCAGGAAGCTCTCGTCCAGCGCGGGGACCAGCAGGCGATCCTCGGCGAAGCCCGCTTCGGCGAGGCGACGCTTAAGACCCTGGGCCGCGTCCGGCTCGCCGTGGGCGATGAACACCGAGCCCGCCACCGGCGTCCGCGCCTTGGCCCAGCTGACCAGCTCCTTGGCGTCGGCGTGGCCGGAATAGGCGTCCAGCTGGCGGATCCGCGCCCGCACCCGCACCTCGTCGCCCCGGATGGAGACGCGCGGCGCGCCCTCGGCCAGGAGGCGTCCCAAGGTGCCGGTGGCCTGGTAGCCGCACAGCAGGACGGTCGCCTCCTTTTGCCACAGCAGGCGCTTGAGATGCTTGCGCACGCGGCCGGCGTCGCACATGCCGCTGGCCGCCAGGATGACGTGCCAGCCGCTCAGGCGGTCCAGGCCGTCGCTCTCGCCGGGCGAGGTGAGGAATCGCAGGTGGTTCGACGGCTTCAGCGCCTCGAACGGATTGGACTGGACGCCAGGGCGCCAGCCGCGCGCCTGGAACACCTTGGTCGCCTCGATGGCCAGCGGGGAATCCAGGAAGACGTCGCCCTTGGGGACCTCGCCCGCGTCCATCAGCTCCAGCAGGTCGACCAGCAGTTCCTGGCTGCGCTCGACGGCGAAGGCGGGGATCAGCAGCGGGCCGCCGGCCTCGTGCGCGGCCCGCACCTCCTCGGCCAGTTGCTGGCGACGCGAGGCGCTGTCGAAGCCGGTGCGCTCCCGATCGCCATAGGTCGACTCGATGATCAGGTGGTCTATGCCCGCCGGCGCGTCGGGGTCGTCGACGAACGGGCTGCCGCCGGGGCCGAGATCGCCGGAGAACAGCAGGGTCTTGGTCTGGCCGGGCGCGCCGACCTCCACCGCGATCGAAGCCGAGCCCAGCATGTGGCCGGCGGGCCACCAGGTGGCGGTGATCCCCTCCGCGATCTGGACGGGCTCGCCGAGTTTCGCCTTGCGAAACTGGGCGGCGACGGCCTTGCCGTCCTCGGCCGTATAGATCGGTTCGACCGGCGGAATGCCGCGTCGCTGGTTGCGGCGATTGAGGCTTTCGACCTCGTTCTCCTGGATGCCGCCGGCGTCGACCAGCATGACCGCGGCCAGGTCGCGCGTCGCGGCCGTGGCGTAGATCGGCCCCTCGAACCCGGCCAGCATCAGCTTGGGCAGCAGGCCCGAATGGTCGATGTGGGCGTGGGTCAGCAGGACGGCGTCGACCTTGCCGACATCGAACGGAAACGGCTCGTAGTTCAGCGCCTTCAGCGTCTTGGAGCCCTGGAACATGCCGCAGTCGATCAGCACCGTGGCGTGCTCGGTGGCGAGACGGGCGCAGAAGCCGGTGACGCAGCCCGCGGCGCCATGGAAGGTCAGGGTCGGGGTCATACAGCGCCATCCACAAGGAAACTGAACGAGGATGAGCGTCCGGAACGCGTCCCCGCCCTGATCTAGGTCAACCTCGCGGACGGATTGCGTCATAGTCTGCGCCGCTACGCAAACCTTGAGTGTTCCTCGTGACCGAAGTCCCGCTGCCGACCGACGCCCCCGACAACCACGCCCAGCTGACCTCGCCGTCCTATCGGCTGGCGGCGCTGGACCAGGACTTCCTGCTGGGCGACTCGATGCGGGGCGTGCGGTTCCTGCTGGAGTTCGCCAAGGCCGACGAAGCCCTGCGCCGCTGGGGCGTGCGCTCGACCGTGGTGGTGTTCGGCAGCGCCCGGACGCGCCAGGACGGCCCGCCAGAGCAGGCGCGCTGGTACGAGGAGGCGCGGCGCTTCGGCCGCATCGTTTCAGAGCGCGGCGGCGCCAAGATCGAGAACGGCGACCATGTCCGCGACAATGTCATCGCCACCGGCGGCGGCCCCGGCGCGATGGAGGCCGCCAATCGCGGCGCCTACGAGGCCGGCGCGCCCACGATCGGCTTCAACATCACCCTGCCGCGCGAGCAGACGCCCAACCCCTATTGCACGCCGGAGCTGACCTTCCGCTTCCACTACTTCGCCATGCGCAAGATGCACCTGGCGATGCGCGCTAACGCGCTGGTGGTGTTCCCGGGCGGCTTTGGCACCTTCGACGAGCTGTTCGAGATCCTGACCCTGCGCCAGACCGACAAGGCGCCGCCGATCCCCATCGTGCTGTTCGACGAAGCCTACTGGCGTTCGGTCATCAATTTCGAGGGCCTGGTCGAGCACGGCATGATCGCCAAGGAGGACCTGGACCTGCTGCACTTCGCCGATGACGCCGAAGAGGCCTGGGCCGAACTGGTCAAGTGCGGCCTGAAGCTGCCGGCGGGCAAGGCTTAGGCTTAAGCCCGCCGCAGCCGCCGGCCGAACTCGGCGAAGTCGCCCGCGCGCAGAAGATCGAACGCCGTGAGCAGGCGCGTCGTGATCGACGCCAGGCGGCTCTTGCGGACGACGTAGGGCTGGAAGCAGAACTCCTTGTAGGCGAACGGCGCGACCTTGCGGAAGGCGTGGGTGCGACGTCCGACACGGCCCATATGCGCCCAGCCGTCGTCGGTCTTGAGCATGTCGACCAGGATCGAGACCGACCACAGGTGCGTGTCGTCGATCAGGACGACGCCGCCCTCCTTGAGGTGCGTGGCCGCGTAGTACCAGTCGATGATCGGCATCGGGAAACCGTGACCGCCGTCGATCAGCACGAAGTCCAGCGGCTCTCCCTTCAGGCGCGGCAGGACGTTCTCCGAATAGTCGACCTCGAACCCGAGGTCGGCCGTCGGAATCGCGGCCGCGCGGCAGAAGTCGCCAATCCTGCGAACCTCTCCGGCGTCCGGCGTGATGCAGGTGTGACGCGCGCCCAGCAGGGCGAACATCGCGGTCGAGAGGCCGGCGCCGGTCTCGAGGGTCGCCGCGTTTTCCGGGACGTGTTTGGCCAGGAACCGGATCGTCTCCTCCGAGACGCTCCAGTCGCTGGACCCGTCGAGGTGGAACGCGGGCGCGTGTCGGCGGAAGCGCTCCAGCAGGATGTCGGCGGCCTGATCGCGCGGCGGGAAGACCGGCGTGACGACTTCGGGCTTGAAGACCGGGGCCAACGAGAGAGCCGACATGCAAGGTCTCCAAGGGATCGGCGGAAGAGCGTTACCGAAACCTTAACCGCAACGCCGGGCGCGTCGAGTCCTCTCACCTCCTGGGGGGTAAATTAACGCTAGAATCTTGTCGCCTAGCGCGCGAACAGCCGATGCCGCAGGCGCTGCACGGGCGCGACGGCGCGCAGCGAGAGCTCGGCCAGCAGGAAGCTGACCAGCGTGCCGCCGACGACGAGCGCGAGCTTCTGAACCGGCGGAAGATCCACGGGGAAACCCACCCAGGCGACGCAGGCCACGACGATCTCCATGTGCCAGAGATAGGCGCCGTAGGAGAGGACGCCGAGGCGACGGGGCAAGGGGTGGTCGAGCAGCCTCTCGCGGACCCAGGCCCCCAACGGCGTCGCATAGAGGCCGACGAAGGTGGCGGCGAGCGCCAGTCCCTGCAGGCTGAAGCGCCAGGTCTCGCGGAAGGCGGGATCGCGCCAGACCAGCGAAAACAGCAGCCCCGCGCCGCCCGCCGCGCCGATCGCCAGCGCCAGCCATGGCCTGGCGGCGAGGTGATCGCCCCACCGCCGGAACATCAGGCTCGCCAGGCAGCCATAGACGATCGAGTCGATCCGGGCGTCCGACGCCAGCGACGTGTAGGGCAGGTTTGCGCCAGCTTGGAGCAGGCCGAAGGGCGCGCCGAATTGGGAGACGTGAAACCGCCAGGCGAGGGTTGCCGCGCAAATCGACGCCAGCAAGGCGGCGAACAGTCGAGGACGTCTCCATGTCGCCCACATCAGCAGCGGGAAGGTCAGGTAGAAGTGCTCCTCCACCGCCAGCGACCACAGCTGCGGCCAGCGCACCGCCCCGCCCGTCGCCTCCTCGTGAAGCAGGAGATAGTTGGTGAAGTAGCCGAGCGCGGCGGCGACATCGATCGGCCGCACCGCGTGGTAGAGAAGGCCCGCCGATCCGCCGAGGACCACAAGCAGCAGCAGCTCCGGATAGAGCCTCAACGCCCGGCGCATGTAGAACTTGCCGACCGAGATATCGCCGTGGGCCTGGGCTTCCCGCGTCAGCAGGGTGGTGATCAGAAAGCCGCTGATGAAGAAGAAGATGGTGACCCCGAGCATGCCCGGGACCACGTTCTCGAGGCCGAAGTGGCCGACCATCACCAGCAGCACGGCGATGGCGCGCAATCCGTCGAGGCCGGAAATGTAAGCGCCGCGGGCGAATAGCGTCGGCGGGCCGGCTTGCGGCGTATCGTTGATCGGCTCGTTCATGCGCCCCCCAGCGCCTCGCGAGAATTGGCGTCTCAGCCTCTCCGCCGAACGCTAATCGCCGATCGGCGAAGGTCTGGCAATCGCCCGACGCCTCAGGCCTCAGGTCAGCAGGTGGCGCACGGTCGAGCGCAGCACCTTGCTGAGGGCTTCGCGATCCAGGTCGGGGTGGTTGACGCCGCGGATCAGCAGGCCGTCGAACAGCAGGCCGATAACCTCGCATCGCGCCTGGAACTCGGCCTCGCTCCATTCCGGCTTGCGGCTGCGCTCCATCAGGGAAGCAGCCATCTGCCGCTCCTGGTCGTCGGCCGAGCGGACGATGGCGGCGACCTTGGGGTTGCGCGCGGCCTCGGCGATGACCTCCAGCGCCAGGGCGGCGCGGCCGGGCTCGAAGCACTTGTCGATGCTCTCGGGGAGGTGCTCGTCGATAGCGTCCGCCAGCGTGCCCGGCTGGCTCTCCAGTTCGGCGAACTTGTCGCGCATTTCCGCCAGGTCCTGTTCGACGATGGCGGCGATGATCGCCTCCTTGTTCTCGAAGTAGCGATAGATCTGGCCGACGCTGAGGCCCGCGGCCTTGGCGATGTCGGCCATGCTGGCGCCGTGGAACCCGGACTGGCGCACGCGCTCGCACGCGGCGTCCAGGATTTGCTGGCGGCGCGATTCCGGCGACGGGCGCCCCGAGTGGCCGTCATCAACCATTGAAATTCCCAAGCGACATTACATTTCCGTTAGGGCAGCCTCAGCGTCGGGTTTGGAGGTTGACTTGCGCTAGTCGCGCTCCTATGTCCAGCCCGCGTGAGAATGAACGTTCATTCTCAAATTGTTCATCATGCCGGTCTCGTCAAGAGCAATAGCTCGCCAGACCATCGCATCCGGGGTCAAAAATGCACTTTCAACGCACCGCCGCCGCAACGGCAGTGGGACTCGCCGCCATCGCGCTCACCCTCGCCGCCTGCGGCCAGAAGGGCGGCGCCGCCGGCATGGGCATGGGCGGTCCGACCGAGGTCGGCTACATCGTCGCCCAGCCCCAGACCGTGGGCCTGACCACCGAACTTTCGGGCCGGACCTCGGCCTTCCTGGTCTCGGACGTGCGGCCGCAGGTTGGCGGCGTGATCAAGGCGCGCCTGTTCGAGGAGGGCGCGATCGTCCGCGCCGGCCAGTCGCTGTATCAGATCGATCCGGCCACCTATCAGGCCACCTACAACAGCGCCGCTGCCTCGCTGGCCCAAGCCCAGGCCCAGGCCCTGTCGGCCAAGCTCAAGGCCGACCGCTACAAGACCCTGGTCGAGAGCGGCGCGGTCTCCAAGCAGGATAATGACGACGCCCAGGCCGCCGCCGCCCAGACGGCCGCCGCCGTCGCGGTGCAGAAGGCCGCGCTCGACACCGCCCGGATCAATCTGAACTACACCAAGGTCGCCGCGCCGATCACCGGCCGCATCGGCAAGAGCGCGGTCACCCCCGGCGCCCTCGTCACCGCCAACCAGGCCACGGCCCTGGCGACGGTCCAGGACCTGTCGAAGATCTATGTCGACCTGACCCAGACCTCGGCCGAGCTCCTGAAGCTCAAGCAGCAGTTCGCCAGCGGCAAGCTGGGCAAGACCAACTCGGCGACCGTGACGCTGAAGCTCGAGGACGGTTCGACCTATCCGACGCCGGGGACGCTGGAGTTCTCGGACGTGACGGTCGATCCGGGCACCGGCTCGGTGACGCTGCGCGCGGTGTTCCCGAACCCGAACGGCGTGCTGCTGCCGGGCATGTACGTCCGCGCCGCGCTGAGCCAGGGCGTCGCCTCGGGCGGCATCCTGGTGCCGCAGACGGCCATCAGCCGCGACCCCAAAGGCGGCGCGACGGTGATGCTGGTCGGCGCCAAGGGCCCTGAGCCGCGTCCGGTCACCCTGGGCCAGACGGTCGGCGACAAGTGGCTGGTCACCAGCGGCCTGCAGTCGGGCGACAAGGTCATCGTCGAAGGCCTGCAGAAGGTTCGCCCCGGCGCGCCGATCAAGGCCGTGCCCGCCGGCGCGGCGCCCGCCGCCGCTCAAGCCCAGCGCTAAGGCCAGTCCCCGATGCTTTCCCGCTTCTTCATCAACAGGCCCATCTTCGCGTGGGTCATCGCCATCGTGATCATGCTGGCCGGGGCGCTCGCCATCCGGACCCTGCCGATCGCGCAGTATCCCGAAATCGCCCTGCCCCAGGTGTCGATCTCGGCCAACTATCCGGGCGCCTCGGCCAAGACCGTCGAGGACAGCGTCACCCAGGTCATCGAACAGAAGATGAAGGGCCTGGACGGCCTGGACTACATGTCGTCGACCAGCGACAGCTCGGGTTCGGCCACGGTGACCCTGACCTTCAAGGCCGGCACCAACATCGACATCGCCCAGGTCCAGGTCCAGAACAAGCTGCAGACCGCCACCGCCCTGCTGCCGCAGGAAGTGCAGCAGCAAGGCCTGACGGTCGCCAAGTCGGCGCGGAACTTCATGATGGTCGTGGGCCTCTATTCCGAGGATCCCAAGACCACCAACACCGACCTCGCCGACTATCTGGCCAGCAACATCCAGGACCCGCTGAGCCGCGTGGACGGCGTCGGCGACATCCAGCTGTTCGGCGCCCAGTACGCCATGCGCATCTGGCTGGATCCGCAGAAGCTGGCCGGCTTCAACCTGACCCCGGCCGACGTCTCGGCCGCGATCAAGGCCCAGAACGCCCAGGTCTCGGCCGGCCAGCTGGGCGGCGCGCCCAACCTGCCGGGCACGGGGCTGAACGCCACGATCACCGCGCAGTCGCGCCTGCAGACGCCGGACCAGTTCCGCCAGATCATCCTGAAGAACACCGCCGGCGGCGCCACCGTGCGCCTGGGCGACGTCGCCCGCGTCGAGCTGGGCGCCGAGAACTACGTCTCGGTGGCCAAGTTCAACGGCCACCCCGCCGCGGGCCTCGCCATCAAGCTGGCGCCCGGCGCCAACGCCCTGAACACCGCCGCGGCCGTGAAGGCCAAGATGGCCCAGCTCGAGAAGAACTTCCCGGCCAGCTACAAGTACGTCGTCCCCTATGACTCGACGCCGTTCGTGAAGCTGTCGATCGAGGAAGTGGTCAAGACGCTGATCGAAGCCATCGTGCTGGTGTTCATCGTCATGTTCCTGTTCCTGCAGAACTGGCGCGCGACCCTGATCCCGACCATCGCCGTCCCGGTCGTCCTTCTGGGCACGTTCGGCGTGCTGGCGGCCTTCGGCTACTCGATCAACACCCTGACCATGTTCGGCCTGGTGCTAGCGATCGGCCTGCTGGTCGACGACGCCATCGTCGTGGTCGAGAACGTCGAGCGCGTGATGAGCGAGGAAGGGCTCTCGCCCAAGGAGGCCACCCGCAAGTCGATGGACGAGATCACCGGCGCCCTGATCGGCATCGCGCTGGTCCTGGCCGCGGTGTTCGTGCCGATGGCCTTCTTCGGCGGCTCCCAGGGCGTGATCTATCGCCAGTTCTCGATCACCATCGTCTCGGCCATGGCCCTGTCGGTGATCGTGGCCCTGGTCCTCACCCCGGCCCTCTGCGCCACGATGCTGAAGCCGGTCGAGGCTGGCCACCATCATGAGAAGACCGGCTTCTTCGGCTGGTTCAACCGCAGCTTCAACGACATGTCGTCGCGCTACCAGGGCTCCGTCCGCGGCATCCTGGGCAAGAGCGGCCGCTGGATGGCGATCTACGCCGCGATCATCGTGGCCATGGGCCTGCTGTTCGTGCGCCTGCCCAGCGCCTTCCTGCCGGAAGAGGACCAGGGGATCATGATCACCCTCGTCCAGCTGCCGGCCGGCGCGACCGAGCAGAAGACGCAAGCCGTCCTGACCCAGGTGCGCAAGCACTTCCTGGAAGACGAGAAGGACGCCGTGCAGTCGGTGTTCACCGTCTCGGGCTTCAGCTTCAGCGGCGCGGGCCAGAACGCCGGTCTCGCCTTCGTCCGCCTGAAGGACTTCGAGCACCGCAAGGCCGCCAAGCTGAAGGCGCAAGCGGTCGCCGGCCGCGCCATGGGCGCCTTCGGCCAGATCCGCGACGCCATGGTGTTCGCCGTGATCCCGCCGTCGGTCCCCGAGCTTGGCACCTCGTCGGGCTTCGACTTCCAGCTGCAGGACATCGGCGGCGTCGGTCACGAGACGCTGATGAACGCCCGCAACATGATGCTGGGCATGGCCGCCCAGGATCCGAACCTGGTCGGGGTGCGCCCCAACGGCCAGGACGACACGCCCCAGCTGAAGATCGAGGTCGACCAGGCCAAGGCCGGCGCCATGGGCCTGACCACCGCCGACATCAACAGCGCGCTCAGCGCCGCCTGGGGCGGGTCGTACGTCAACGACTTCATCGATCGCGGCCGGGTCAAGAAGGTCTACATGCAGGCCGACGCGCCCTATCGCATGACGCCCGAGGACCTGAACCGCTGGTACGTCCGCAACAGCAGCGGCCAGATGGTGCCCTTCCCGGCCTTCGCCACGGCCTCGTGGACCTACGGCTCGCCGCGCCTCGAGCGCTATAACGGCCTGTCGTCGGTCAACATCCAGGGCTCGCCCGCCCCGGGCAAGAGCTCGGGCCAGGCGATCGCGGCGATGGAAAAGCTGGCCGCCAAGCTGCCTCCGGGCGTCGGCTATGAGTGGACCGGCCTGTCGGCCCAGGAGCTGGAGTCCGGCAACCAGGCCCCCGCCCTGTACGGCATCTCGATCCTGGTCGTGTTCCTGCTGCTGGCCGCCCTCTATGAGAGCTGGTCAATCCCGCTGGCTGTCATCATGGTGGTGCCGCTGGGCATCGTCGGCGCCCTGCTGGCGACCTTCGTCCGCGGCCTCAGCAACGACATCTACTTCCAGGTCGGCCTGCTGACGACCATGGGCCTGGCGTCCAAGAACGCCATCCTGATCGTCGAGTTCGCCAAGGACCTCTACGAGAAGGGCATGGGCCTGGTCGAGGCGACGCTGGAAGCGGTCCGCATCCGTCTGCGCCCGATCATCATGACCTCGCTGGCCTTCGTCTTCGGCGTGCTGCCGCTGGCGATCTCCAACGGGGCCGGCTCCGGCGCCCAGCACGCGATCGGCACCGGCGTCATCGGCGGCATGATCTCGGCCACCCTGCTGGCGATCTTCTTCGTCCCGCTGTTTTTCGTGGTGGTCGAGAAGATCTTCAAACCCAAGCACCCGGGTCACGACGCCGCCCAAGGCGACGCGCCGTCGACGGAGGCCCACTGATCATGTTCCGTAATCTCACCCTGATCCTGCTGGCCTCGACGGCGGTCAGCGCCTGCACCCTGGCGCCCAAGTACGAGCGCCCGACCCTGCCGGTGGCCCAGACTTGGTCCACGCCGACCGCCGAGCCCGCGGGCTCGGTGACGGCCGCCGACCTCGACTGGCGCCAGGTGCTGGTCGATCCCCGCCTGCAAGGCGTGGTCGACCTGGCGCTGAAGCAGAACCGCGACCTGCGGGTGGCCGTGCTGAACATCGAGCGCGCCCGCGCCCAGTACGGCGTCCAGCGCTCGACCCTGTTCCCGTCGATCAACGGCGTGCTCAGCGAGCAGCGCGGCCGCACGCCGGCCGCGGTCTCGCAGACGGGCCGGGCGATCGAGACCGAGACCTACAGCGCCGCCATCGGCTTCACCGCCTATGAGCTGGACCTGTTCGGCCGCGTCCGCAGCCTGAACCAGCAGGCGCTGCAGAGCTTCTTCGCCACCGAGGAAACCGCGCGCGCCACCCGGATCAGCCTGATCGCCGAAACGGCCAACGCCTGGCTGACCCTGGCGGCCGATCAGGACCGCCTGGCCCTGGCCAAGAGCACCCTGGCCACGCGCGAGCAGTCCCTGGCCCTGACCCGTCGCCAGGTCGACGGCGGGGTCGGCTCGCTGCTCGATCTGCGCACCGCCGAGACCCTGGCCGAGACCGCCCGTTCGGACGTGGCGTCCTACACCGCCCAGGTGGCCCAGGATCGCAACGCCCTGGTGCTGCTGACCGGCGGCGAGGTCCCGGCCGAGCTGCTGCCTTCAGGCGACCTGTCCTCGGCCAAGATCCTGGCCGACCTGCCGGCGGGCCTGCCGTCCGACGTCCTGGCGCGTCGTCCGGACGTGCTGTCGGCCGAGCACAGCCTGCAAGGCGCCAACGCCAATATCGGCGCGGCGCGCGCGGCCTTCTTCCCGCGCATCAGCCTGACCGGCTCGACCGGCGCGACCAGCGGCGACCTCAACGACCTGTTCAAGAACGGGACCGGCAGCTGGAGCTTCACGCCCCAGATCAGCCTGCCGATCTTCGCCGGCGGCGCCAATGTCGCCAACCTGAACAGCGCCAAGGCCGGTCGCGACATCGCGGTGGCGACCTACGAGAAGACCGTCCAGACGGCCTTCCGCGAGGTTTCCGACGCCCTGTCGATCCGCCAGACGGTCTCCGATCGCCTGGCCGCCCAGGAGCGCCTCGTCTCCGCCGCGACCGACCGCGAACGCCTGTCGCAGCAGCGCCGCGACGCCGGCGTCGACAGCGCCCTGACCCTGCTGGACGCTCAGCGCACCCAGTACTCGGCCCCGCTGGGCCTGATCTCGGCGCGCCTGGATCGGGCCGCCAACCTGGTGACCCTGTACAAGACGCTCGGCGGCGGCGCGCCCGCTCGCTGAGCCAAGGCCTTCCCCGGCAGCCTCCGGGGAAGTTCGTCGACCATCATCCCCCCCCGATGGCGACGAACGGAAGGGGCGCGCTCCTCCCCCCATTCCCGGGAGCCGCCCCTTCCTCCTCCTTCTTCCCGTCTCAGCGCTCGCGCTTCCACTCCGAGATCGGGACATTGCCATCCGGCGCGGCCGGCACCCGATAGCTCAGCACATCGCCGCGCAACGCGTAGCTTCGCCGCTGAACGCCGCCTTCCCAGTTCTTGAACGAGGCCCCCTCGATCTTGAACAGCAGCTGATGGGCGGCCTCGTCGATCGTGATCACGCCGTAGTGGGTCGAGGATCCGAGCGCCGCATCCGCGTATTCCTCTGGCGTTCCACGCTTCTTGTCTCCCGACGCGAAGCCTGTCCGCTCGCTCTTGAAGATCTGCAGGCTGTAGCGGCCGCTGGCGTCGATGATCAGCCGGCCCTTGGGCGCGGAGCCGTAGTCATGCTCCCGCGCGCCCGCCGGCGTGATCCGATCCGCCGCCGTCAAGGTCCAAGTCCCCGCCAGCGGGAAGTCCGCCGCCGAGGCGCTGGCGCTGGCCAGGCTCAACATGCCAGCCAAGATCATCTTTCGCATCCCACACCCCATGTAACTGATTTGATAGGTTACTGGCGCAAGCTCGGCGAACACCGCTAACCTGTCAATCCGGTTTCGCGTGAGGTTTTTGGTGACGACCAAATTGGATGAGACCCGCGACGGCTTCCGCTTCCGAGGCGGCCGCCTGGCTCTGGACCTGCCCGCGACGCTGGCCGGCCGGATCAGCGGCCAGCTTCGCGAAGCCCTGGCGGCTCCTGATGATCTCGATCGGTGGCTGGTCGCGGCGGGCCTCGCCGACGCGGCGCCCGGCGCGACCCCTGAGGATCTCTCGGCCGCCAGGATGCTGCGCGAAGCGGTGTTCGAACTGGCGATGGCGCAGGTCGATGGCAGGACCGCGCCCGAACCGCATCGCCTGGCCCTCAACAGGCTGGCGGCGCAGCCCGACGCGCCCCCCCGGCTGGACCCGGATGGCGTCGCGCGGCGACAGGGCTCGGCGCGGATGCTGCTGGCCGGCGTCGCCCGCGACGCGGTCCTTCTGCTCGGCGGACCCGAGGCAGGGCGCATCCGCCAGTGCGAAGGCGGCTCCTGCGCGATCCTGTTCCTGGACACCTCGCGCAAGGGCGACCGGCGCTGGTGCTCGATGAGCGCCTGCGGCAACCGGGCCAAGGTCGCCGCCTTCCGGGACCGCGAGCGGGAGAGCTTAACCTGACCCGATCCGGGGACGGGTCGGGGCGTTTATTACCGTTTGGTAACCCTCTTCGGTAAACGTTTGCACATTAACGGTGTTTCCGCGCGCGTGCAGAAGCCAAGGCCGGAAGAGGTGACTATGTCCACGAGTTCGAAGAACGATCAGACGACGAACCATATCGCTCAGGTAGCCGGTATCGTGCTCGCCAGCCTGCTGGCCGTGACCGCCATCGTCTCCGCCGTGATCGCCCCGACCGACCTTTCCGGCCGCCCCGTTTCGAGCCCGACGGTCGTCGCCTCCCGCTAAAGCGGCAGCTGGACCGTGCTCTTGACCTCCTCGAGCACGGCGTAGGTGCGGGTCTCGCGCACGCCGGGCATCTTGACCAGGATGTCGCCCAGGAAGCCGCGATAGGCCTCCATGTCCTTCACGCGAGCCTTGATCAGATAGTCGAAGCCGCCGGCCACCATGTGGCACTCCAGAACCTCGGGCGCGCGGCGCACGGCGGCGGCGAAGTCCTCGAAGGTCTCGCCCGTGGTCCGCTCCAGCACCACTTCCACGAAGATCAGCAGCGCCCGGTCGACCTTGGCCGGATCCAGCAGCGCCGCGTAGCCGGTGATGTAGCCGCGCTCCTTCAGCCGTCGGACGCGGTCGAACGTGGCCGCCGGCGAGAGATTGCAGCGCTTGGCCAACTCGGCGTTGGTGATGCGTCCGTCAGCCTGCAAAACCCTGAGTAGTCGGCGATCGGTGTCGTCTAGAGCGGAACTGGCCATCGCGCCTTTTTGCCGAAGAAGCTTCGAAAATTAGCGCTCACAAACGGAGCACCTTCGACAAGCTTAGCGTTACACCCCCGATCGTTCCAGCCCACCCGCGCCAACCCCTCCTCCTCCAGGGCGTCGGTGGGGCGGCTTTGCCGTCGGAACGTCGCGACGCTCGCCCCTCTCCCCCTAACCGGGCGTCGCGCTAGAGAGGAAGGGGCGCTCCATGTCTCCCCGACCAGCGCCCCTTCCTCCCTCCCCATTTCCAGAGCATCTTCGCCGAGCCGCCCACACATGCTGGAGCGGACGATTGTTTTTGCCTATCGCGCCGAAGAGGTAACGGCCGCAAGCTCCAACAAACGAAGCACCTTTGGCGGAAGTCGCGATAGACCGACGATATTCTAACCTCAGGGAACGCCATGCCCGCGATGAATTGGGATAGCCTCGACGACGGCAAGTATCGCGACGAAGCCGCCGTGATCGCCGACCTGCTGGCCAGCGCGCCGCTCTCCAGCGAGGACCGCGCCGCCGTCCGCGCCGAGGCCGAAGCCTTGGTCCGCGGCGCTCGCCGCAGCGTCCGCAAGCAGGGCGTGGTCGAAAGCTTCCTGCAGGAGTTCTCGCTGGGCACCCGCGAGGGCCTGGCTTTGATGTGCCTGGCCGAAGCCCTGCTGCGCACCCCCGACGACGAGACTCGCGACAAACTGATCGCCGAGAAGATCGGCTCGGCCGACTGGGCCTCGCACCTCGGTGGCTCCGACAGCCTGTTCGTCAACGCCTCGACCTGGGGCCTGATGCTGACTGGCAAGATCGTCGAGCCCGACGACGAGGCCAAGAAGGACCTGCCCGGCTTCATCAAGAAGCTGGCCGGGCGCCTCGGCGAGCCGGTGATCCGCGCCGCCGTCGGCCAGGCCATCCGCATCATGGGCGAGCAGTTCGTGCTGGGCCGCACGATCGAGGCCGCGATCAAGCGCGCCGCGAACGAAGACACCATGTGCTCGTTCGACATGCTGGGCGAAGGCGCCCGCACCGCCACCGACGCCGAGCGCTATGAGAAGGCCTATGCCGACGCGATCACGACCGTCGGCAAGCTGTCGAACGGCGCCGGTCCCGAGAAGGGCCATGGCGTCTCGGTCAAGCTGTCGGCCCTGTGCCCGCGCTATGAGGCCACGCACGAGGACCGCGTGTGGGAGGAGCTCTATCCCCGCACCCTGCGCCTGGCCCTGATCGCCGCCCGCTACAATATCAACTTCACGATCGACGCCGAAGAGGCCGATCGCCTGGCCCTGTCGCTGAAGCTGCTGGACAAGCTGTGCCGCGAGCCGGAGCTGGGCGAGTGGAAGGGCCTGGGGCTGGCCGTCCAGGCCTACCAGAAGCGCTGCGGCGAGGTGATCGCCCGCCTGCGCGCCCTCTCCGAAGCGACCGGCCGCCGCCTGATGGTCCGCCTGGTCAAGGGCGCCTACTGGGACAGCGAGATCAAGCGCGCCCAGGTCGCCGGCCGCCCGGACTATCCGGTCTATACGACCAAGCCGGCCACGGACCTGTCATACCTGGTCAACGCCAAGGCCCTGATCGACGCCGCCCCGGCCCTCTACGCCCAGTTCGCCACCCACAACGCCCACACCCTGGCGGCCGTGGTCCGCATGGCCAAGAACGCCGGCGTCCGCATCGAGCACCAGCGCCTGCACGGCATGGGCGAGGCGCTCTACAAGGCCGCCGACGACCTCTATGACGGCATCACCCTGCGGGCCTACGCGCCGGTCGGCGGCCACGAGGACCTGCTGCCGTACCTCGTTCGCCGCCTGCTGGAGAACGGCGCCAACACCTCGTTCGTCCACGCCCTGCTCGACGAGCGCGTGCCGGTCGAGAAGGTCGTCACCGACCCGATCGACGTGGTCGAGGCCCATCCCGACCGCCACGCCAAGATCCCGACGCCGATCCACGTCTACGGCCCGCGCCGCCAGAACAGCGCCGGCCTTGACCTCTCCGTGAAGGTCGATCGCGAGCGCCTCTCCGCCGCCGTCGTCGCCATCGACGCCGAGACCCTGTCGGCCGGCCCGCTAGTCGGCGGCAAGCTGGCGGTCGGCACCCCGCCCCTGCCGGTGGTCGCGCCGGCCGACGAGGGCCGCGTAGTCGGCGCCGTTTCCGAGGCCCAGCTGCCGCAGATCGACGAGGCCTTCCGCCTGGCCCGCGCCGCGCAACCGGCCTGGGACCGCGCCGGCGGCGCCGCCCGCGCCCAGGTGCTGCGCGCCATGGCCGACGCCCTCGAAGCCAATATCGAGCGCCTGATCGCCATCCTCGCCCGCGAAGCCGGCAAGACCCTGTCGGACGGCATCGCCGAGGTGCGCGAGGCCGTCGACTTCTGCCGCTACTACGCGGTGCTGGCCGAAGACCAGTTCGGCGCCGCCGAGGTGCTGAAGGGCCCGGTCGGCGAGACCAATAGCCTGAGCCTGGCTGGTCGCGGCGTCTTCGTCTGCATCAGCCCGTGGAACTTCCCGCTGGCGATCTTCACCGGCCAGATCGCCGCCGCCCTGGCGGCTGGCAACGCCGTGCTGGCCAAGCCGGCCGAGCAGACGCCGCTGATCGCCCATGAGGCCGTGAAACTCTATCACGCCGCCGGGCTCGACCCGCGGCTGCTGGCCCTCCTGCCCGGACGCGGCGAGACCGTCGGCGCGGCCCTGGTCGCCCACGAGGGCCTCGACGGTGTCGCCTTCACCGGCGGCACCGACACCGCCTGGCGGATCAACCAGACCCTGGCTCAGCGGCAAGGCCCGATCGTGCCGTTCATCGCCGAGACCGGCGGCCTCAATGGCATGTTCGTCGACACGACGGCCCAGCGCGAGCAGGTCATCGACGACGTCATCGTCTCGGCCTTCGGCTCGGCCGGCCAGCGCTGCTCGGCCCTGCGCCTGCTGTTCCTGCCGCACGACACCGCCGACCACATCATCGAGGGCCTGAAGGGCGCGATGGACGCTCTGGTCCTGGGCGATCCGGCCCTGGCCGTCACCGACGTCGGCCCGGTCATCGACGCCGAGGCCAAGACCGCGCTCGACAAGCACCTGGAGCGCCTGAAGCGCGAGGCCAAGGTGCTGCACGCCCTGACCGCGCCTGCCGGCGGGACCTTCTTCGCGCCGGTCCTGGCCGAGATTCCCGCGGCCGACTTCCTGGAGCGCGAGGTGTTCGGCCCGGTGCTGCACGTCGTCCGCTACAAGCCCGAGGACCTCGAGCAGGTCGCCGGCGCCCTGGCGGCCCGACGCTACGGCCTGACGCTGGGGATCCACTCGCGGATCGAAAGCTTCGCGGCCGACGTCCAGCGTCTGGTCCCGGCCGGCAACGCCTACGTCAACCGCTCGATGACCGGCGCGGTCGTCGGCGTGCAGCCGTTCGGCGGCGAGGGCCTGTCGGGCACCGGCCCCAAGGCCGGCGGTCCGCACGCCCTGCTGCGCTTCGCGGTCGAGCGGGCGCTCAGCGTCAACATCACCGCCCAGGGCGGCGATCCGGCGCTGCTGAACCTTTAAGACTTCGGCTTCGCTTCACAACCGACGATAGACCGGCTTAAGCTCCCCCGATGCTTGGGGGAGTTTAAAGCCATGCGTTTCCTG
>JAYRLX010000451.1:0-2946 GCA_041905125.1 Caulobacter sp.
ACTTCGCTCAACTGGCCGACCAGAAGCAGCTGGAGACCCACAGCCTGCCGCCGGTGACGACCGAGGATCCGCAGGCCTCGATCCTGTCGACCCCGACGCCGCCGGCCCAGGCGCCGCCGCAAGCGCCGGCGACCTCGACCACCGCGCCGACGGCTTCGAAACCCGCCGCCATCGCGCCCACGCCGTCCCCGAAGCCCGCGCCGGCTCAAACCGCTCCCGCGAAGCCCGCACCGGCCAAGCCCGCGGCGGCCAAGCCCGCCGCGCCGACGGAACCGCCGCGATGAGCGGCGCGCGGCCTCTGAACCCGACGATCTGGCTGGGCGTCCCGATGGCCGCCTGCATCGGCGCGACGGTGCTGTTTTCAGCGCCGCTGCGCGTGTGGGGCCTGCAACTGCCCGAGCCGGTCTTCGCCATGGCCCCAGCCTTCGCCTGGGCCCTGATCCGGCCCTCGATCCTGGCGCCGTTCGCGATCCTGCTTCTGGGCCTGTTCCTGGACGTCTTCTGGGGCGGGCCGACGGGTCTGTGGGGCCTGTCCCTGCTGCTGGGCTATGCGGTCGTGCTTTTGTTCCGCAACATGATGACGGGCCAGAGCCAGCCGATCCTGTGGGGCTGGTTCGCGGCCATCACCGCCATCACCATGGCGGGCGGCTACCTCTTCACCATGCTCGACAGCCTGGCCATGCCGAGTCTGATGGCCGTGTTCTGGCAGTTCCTGGCCACGACGGTGCTGTTCCCGTTCGCCTATCGCCTGATCGATCGCTTCGAGGACGCCGACGTGCGGTTCCGGTGAGGTCATGAGCGAGCCCTCAATCTTCTTTTCCGAGGTCAACGAGCGCCAGGGCGTCTTTCACCGGCGGGCGTTCCTGCTGGGCGGCCTGACCGGCGCGGGCCTGCTGGCTCTGGGCGGACGCCTTGCGCAGCTGCAGCTGGTCGAGGCTCAGCGCTACCAGAAGCTTTCAGCGGGCAACCAGTTCAACTACCGCCTGGTGCCGCCGCCGCGCGGCCTGATCCTGGACCGCAACGGCGTCTCGCTGGCGTCTAACCGGCCGAATTTCCGGCTGATGATCAACAAGGACAAGGACCTCGACGCCGAAGGGGTCCTGGACGATCTGGCCAAGCTGGTGCCGATCGACGGCTCGCGCCGCGCGCGGGTGCTGAAGGAGCTGGACCGCGCGCCGAAGCGGGCGCCGGTCGTGGTCATGGAGGACCTGTCGTGGGAGGAGTTCTCCCGCGTCAACATCCGCGCGCCCGAACTGCCCAACGTCACCGCCGACATGGGCGAGGTGCGGGTCTATCCGTTCGGCGGCGCCTTCGCCCACGTGATCGGCTATGTGGCCAAGGTCTCGGACCGCGACCTGAAGGCCGCCGAGGGCGACGCGACCCAGGACCAGGAACTGCTGCACCACCCGGGCTTCCGGATCGGCAAGCAGGGCGTCGAGAAAGCCTTCGACAAGCAGCTGCGCGGCCGGGCCGGCGCGACCAAGACCGAGGTCGACGCCCAGGGCCGGGTGGTCCGGCTGGATCCGGCGGGCGACATCCCGCCGACGCCGGGCAAGGAGATCCGCCTCACCCTCGACGCCGACATCCAGAACCGCGCCCTGGAGGTGATGGGCGACGAAAGCGGCGCGATCGTCGTGATGGATGTCCGCAACGGCGACCTGCTGGCCATGGTCTCGGCTCCCAGCTTCGACGCCAACCGTTTCGTCAAAGGCCTGTCCGGCGCCGAATACAAGGCGCTGGCCGAGTACGAGCGCAAGCCGCTGCTCGACAAGTCGATGACGGGTCTCTTTCCGCCCGGCTCGACGTTCAAGCCGACGGTGGGTCTGGCCGCGCTGACGGCGGGGATCGATCCGGAGGTGCGGATCAATTGCCCGGGCAGCTGGTACTATGGCGGCCGGGTCTGGCGCTGCTGGGAGAAGGGCGGCCACGGTCCCCAGAACATGCACGACGCCATCAAGAACTCGTGCGACGTCTATTTCTATCAGACCGCGCTGAAGGTCGGGCCCGACGCCATCGCCAACGCCGCGCGGGCGATGGGCTTTGGCCAGCTCTACGACATCGGCATTCCCGGCCAGAAGAAGGGCAACGTGCCCGACCGGGAATGGAAGAAGCGGGCCTTCAAGAAGAATCCGGCCAACCAGATCTGGTTTCCGGGCGAGACGCCCAGCTACGGGATCGGGCAGGGGGCCCTGACCGTCAACGCCCTGCAGCTGGCGGTGATGACCTCGCGCCTGGCCAACGCCAAGAAGGCGCTGGTGCCGCGCCTGATCAAGTCTGTCGGCGGCGTCGAGCAGCCCAGCGGCGCCGAGGTTCCGGACCTGCCGTTCTCGGCCGAGCACCTGGCCTATGTGCGCGGCGGCATGGCGGCCGTGGCCAACGATGTGCGCGGCACGGCCTACAAGCAGAGCCAGCTTGGCCTGGGCGACGTGCAGATGGCCGGCAAGACCGGTACGGCGCAGGTGCGCAGCTACGACGGCGTCGCCAACCGCAAGGGCGCCGGCACGATCTGGCGGCTCAAGGACCACAACCTGTTCGTCGCCTTCGCGCCCTATGACGATCCTCGCTACGCCGTGGCCGTCATCGTCGAGCACGGCGGCATGGGCGGCGCCACGGCCGGCGCGCCGCGCGCTCGCGAAGTGATGCGCGTGGCGCTGCTGAAGGATCCCGAAATCCGCGCCCGCATCGAGCGGCCAGTACCTCTGCCCGAGGCGGCGCCCGAAGACGTCATGGAAGGCGCGGCGCCGGACGATCCCGTCGAGACGCCGCCCCCCGCGCCCGGCGCGCCCGCCACGCCCCCACCGTCCACCCCTCCGCAGGGAGCGCCCCGATGACCCTCAGCGGCGGCCTGACCCGGCCCGGCGAACGCGACCGGCCGATCATCAAGTTCATGGAGGTCGACTGGACCTTCTGCCTGGCCCTGGCCCTGATCGCCGGCGTCGGCGCCCT
>JAYRLX010000452.1:0-2936 GCA_041905125.1 Caulobacter sp.
CGCGACGTGGTCGCCGAGCTTGGACTCCAGGTCCTTGAGGTCGACGCGACCGTCCTCGGTCTGGGCGATCTCGACGACGGTGTAGCCGACGAAGGCCGCCGTGGCTGGGTTGGTGCCGTGGGCGCTGGTGGGCGCGAGCACCGTCTTGCGGTGGCCGTTGCCGGCCGCCTCGTGGGCGGCGCGGATGGCCAGCAGGCCACACAGCTCGCCGTGGGCGCCGGCCTTGGGCGACAGGGCCACGGCGGGCATGCCGGTCAGGGTCTTCAGCCAGTGGGCCAGGCGGTCCATCAGCGCAAGCGCGCCCTGAACGGTCGAGGTCGGCTGCAGCGGGTGGATGTCCGAGAAGCCCGGCAGGCGCGCCATCTTCTCGTTGAGGCGCGGGTTGTGCTTCATCGTGCACGAGCCCAGCGGATACAGCGCCAGGTCGATGGCGTGGTTCTTTTGACTGAGGCGCACGTAGTGGCGGACGGCTTCAGGCTCCGACAGGCCCGGCAGGCCGATCGGCTCGCTGCGAAGGAGACCGGCCAGGTCGCTGGACGGCGCGGACGCTTCCGGCAGGTCGACGCCGGTCTTGTTCCAGCCGTCCAGTTCGAAGATCAGGGCCTCGTCCTGCAGCAGGCCGCGCGCGCCCGTCAGGGTCTCGTGACCGGCGGGGGAGTCATTCGCGGCTTCGGGGCGCGTGGGGCGGCCGACGTTGTTCATGCTCATTGGCCCACCACCTTGGTCAGAAGCTTGGTCAGGAAAGTGATGTCGATGTCCATCGTCGTCTCGGTCGCGGCGACCAGCAGGACGTCGTCCATGCCGGCGCCGGCTTCGAGGCGCGAGAACGGCACGCCGGCGATGACGCCGTGGCTGGCCAGCGTCTCGACCAGCTCGGCCGCCTTGCCCGGCACGCGGACGGCGAACTCGTTGAAGAAGCGCGGCGTCAGGATCTCATAGCCGGGCACGGCCGCCAGGGCGTCGCGCAGGGCGACCGCCTTCTGGTGGTTCAGCGCGGCCAGCCTGCGCAGGCCGGTCTCGCCCAAGAGGCTCATGTGGATCGAGAAGGCCAGGGCGCACAGGCCGCTGTTGGTGCAGATGTTCGAGGTGGCCTTGTCGCGGCGGATGTGCTGCTCGCGGGTCGACAGGGTCAGCACGAAGCCGCGCTTGCCGTCGGCGTCGACCGTCTCGCCGCACAGGCGGCCCGGCATCTGGCGGACGAACTTTTCCTTGCAGGCGAAGAGACCGACATACGGGCCGCCGAAGTTCAGGCCGTTGCCGATCGACTGGCCCTCGGCCACGGCGATGTCCGCGCCCATCTCGCCGGGCGACTTCAGGAGGCCGAACGAGACCGCCTCGGTCGTCACGACGATCAGCAGCGCGCCGGCGGCGTGGGCGGCCTCGGCGATCTTGCTGACGTCGGTGACCGTGCCGAACACGTTCGGGGTCTGGACGACGACGCAGGCGGTGTCGGCGTCGATCGCGGCGATCACCGCGTCCTCGGCGTCGATGGCCGCGGGCATGCGGGTCGTCTGAACGCCGGCGGCGTGGGCCAGGGTTTCGATGGCCCCGACATAGTGCGGGTGGACGCCGCCCGACATCACTGCCTTGTTCCGGCGGGTGACGCGCTGGGCCATCATCACGGCCTCGGCCGCGCCGGTCGAGCCGTCATAGAGCGAGGCGTTGGCCACCTCCATGCCGGTCACGGCCGCGACCTGGGTCTGGAACTCGAAGAGGACCTGCAGGGTGCCCTGGGCGATTTCCGGCTGGTAGGGCGTGTAGCTGGTCAGGAACTCCGACCGCTGGATGATGTGGTCGACCGTGGCCGGCACGTGGTGGCGATAGGCGCCGGCGCCGCAGAAGAACGCCCCCTCGCCTGCGGCGCGGTTGCGCTTGGCCAGGGCGGCCATCTCCCGCTCGACTTCCAGTTCGCCGACATGGTGCGGCAGGTCGACCGGCTTATCGCGGCGGGCCGAGGCCGGCACGTCCACGAACAGGTCGTCGATCGACTTCACGCCGATCACGCCGAGCATCTCGGCGCGGTCTTCGGGGGTCAGGGGGAGATAGCGCATGTTTCTGTCCTGCTCCCTTCCCCTTGATGGGGAAGGGTGGGGATGGGGTGGCTAGGGCGGTGGGGTCACCCCCAACCCTGCCCTTCCCCCATCAAGGGGGAAGGGGTCTTGGTTACAGCGTGGCCAGGAACGCTTCGTACGCGTCGCGATCCATCAGGGCGTCGACCTCGGCCGGATTGGCCAGCTTGATCTTGGCGAACCAACCGCCGCTTTCCGGCAGGGCGTTGACGGTCTCCGGAGCATCGGCAAGCTCGGTATTGCCTTCGACGACTTCGCCCGACACGGGGGCGTAGACGTCCGAGGCGGCCTTGACGCTCTCGACCACCGCCAGGCCTTCGCCCTGCTTCACGGTCTTGCCGGCTTCCGGAACCTCGACGAACACCACGTCGCCCAGCTGCTCGGCGGCGTAGGCGGTGATGCCGACGGTGGCGACGTCGCCCTGAACGACGACCCATTCGTGATCTTTGGTGAAGCGCATCTTGGTCGGCCCTTGGATGAGATTAGAGTTTGCGGACGTAGCGGTTGGGAACGAACGGCGACGCCACCACTTCGGCGGCGGCGGCCTTCCCGCGAACGATGACCTTCAGTTTCGTCCCGATCGCGGCGTAGGCCGGCGGCGCGAAGCCGATGGCGATGGGATAGCCCAGGCTGGGGGCGAAGCCGCCGCTGGTGACCTTGCCGATCACCGCGCCGGCCTCGTCGGCGATCTCGGCCCCTTCGCGGGCCGGGGCGCCTTCCAGCACCTTCAGGTTCACGCGGACGCGCGACAGCTCACCCGCCAACTCCTTGGCGATACGATCGGCGCCGAGGTAGTCGCCGGCCTCGCGACGCGACTTGCCGACGGCGAAGTTCAGGCCCGCCTCGATCGGCGAGACGGTCTCGTCC
>JAYRLX010000453.1:0-2923 GCA_041905125.1 Caulobacter sp.
AACCGCGCCGTCCGCCTTGAGCCGCTGCGCCAGGGCGTCGCGCCATTGGGCCTGTTCGGCCATCGAGGCAAGGCCTTCCCGCGCCGCCTTGGCCGCCGCGCCGAACGCGGCGATCCCGGCGACGTTCTCGGTCCCGGCCCGGCGGCCGCGCTCCTGACCACCGCCATGCAGGCGACGGGTGACGGTGGCGCGGGTCCCGGCGACCAAGGCGCCGACGCCCTGCGGCCCGCCCAGCTTGTGCGCGGACAAAGCCATGGTGTCGGCGCCGAGGCTGGAGAAGTCGATGGCGATCTTGCCGGCGGCCTGGACGGCGTCGACATGCAGCCAGCCGTTGGCGGCGCGCACCAGGGCGGAGGCCTTACCCACAGGTTGGATGACGCCCGTCTCGTTGTTGGCCAGCATCAGGCAGACCAGGGCCTTGCCCGGCTTTTCAAGCGCTTGCGCCAGCCAGCCGAGATCGGCGACGCCGTGGTTATCCACAGGCAGGACCTCGACCGGCAGGCCGCCACTCTGAGTGTTCTGGGCCTTGGCGGTCTCGGTCACCGCGTCGTGCTCGATGGCGGAGATGATGATGCGTTCGACGCCGGCGGCCTTGGCGCTCTCGATGGCCAGGGCGTTGGCCTCGGTGCCGCCGCTGACGAAGGTGATCGAGCCGGCGGGCACGCCGACCAGGGTGGCGACCTCGGCCCGGGCGCGCTCGACGACGTCGCGGGCGGCGCGGCCGGCGGCGTGGACCGACGAAGGATTGGCCGGGCTCTCCAGGGCGCGCAGCAGCGCGTCCTTCGCCTCGGGCCGCAGGGGCGCCGTGGCGTTGTAGTCGAGATAGACCGATGTGCGGGTGATGCTCACTCGGCCGCGATCTCCAGCGGACGCGCCGGGCGCAGCTCGCCCTTCAGCACGTCGGCGACCGAGACGCTGGCCAGATAGCCGTGGATCTGGCGGCCCATCTCTTCCCAGAGATCGTGCGTCATGCAGCGCTCGCCGCCGGCCATGCAGCCCTTGGCCTGACCCTTGGTGAAGTTGCAGCGGGTGGCGCGCAGCGGCTCGTCGACCGCCAGGACGATGTCGGCGATGAAGGTCTCGGCCGAGGCCTTGGCCAGGCGATAGCCGCCGCCGGGGCCCCGGGCGCTGATCACCAGGCCCTTGCGGCGCAGGCGCGCGAAGAGCTGCTCGAGATACGAAAGCGAGATCTGTTGGCGCGCGGCGATCTCGGCCAGGGCCACCGCGCGGCCCTCGCCTTCGTCCTGGCGCTTGGCCAGGTCGGTCATCGCCATGACCGCGTATCGTCCTTTGGTGCTCAGGCGCATCAGCCTTACCCCTTGCAGATTCCGCGCGCATCGGCTTTTGCGTGTGCTACAAGCCGCGACTTCGCGCGCGGGCCGTCGGTCCGCTTGCTGGCTGCGATTTAGGAAGACCAAGCGCGGCGGTCAAGTATTCTGGCGACCCAATCGTCGGATATCGGATCGCTGTCGAGCTGAAGGGGACGACATGCCTGATGTGATTTTGACCGGCGCGTCTGGACGGATCGAGGGTCGCTATTCTCCGGGCAAGACCGAGACGGCGCCGATCGCCCTGATCCTGCACCCGCACCCGAAGGCCGGCGGTCACATGAACCATCCGGTTTCGGTGCAGCTGTACCACCTGTTCATGAAGCGCGGTTTCGCGACCCTGCGCTTCAACTTCCGCGGCGTGGGCCGCAGCCAGGGCGAGTTCGACGCCGGTATCGGCGAGCTGGCCGACGCGGCCACGGCGCTGGACTGGCTGCAGACGTCCAATCCGGCCGCCAGCCAGACCTGGGTCGCCGGCTTCGACTTCGGCGCCTATATCGGCATGCAGCTTTTGATGCGTCGCCCCGAGACGGACGGCTTCATCTCGGTCTCGCCGCCGACCAACATGTACGACTTCAGCTTCCTGGCCCCCTGCCCGGCCTCGGGCCTGTTCCTGACGGGCTCGGCCGACACCATCACCCCGCCGGTCGAGGTGGAGCGCGTAGTCACCAAGCTGCGCACCCAGAAGGGCATCACGATCGACTACGAGGTCATCGACAAGGCCAGCCACTTCTGGACCGAGCACCTGCCCAGCGTCGAGAAGAGCGTCAGCGACTATCTCGACAAGCGACTGGCGGAAAATCCGATCTAGCGCTTCAGAAAGGCCTCCCTCCCGGGAGGCCTTTTTCGCTGCCTAGTTGCACGGCGGGTATTGCGCGAACACGGCCTCGTATTCCGCCAGCGTCTGGGTGAAGCCCATGACCTTACGTCGCTCGTCGACGGTTTCAGGGGCCTCCAACCGATCGACGACATACTTGCCGCCCTTGCAAGTCATCTGGCTGCCGTAACGCTGTGGACGCCCCTCATTGAGCGCGAGGCGGTCGTACATCAGGGCATAGTTCGGCCCGGAGACTTCGCCCTTGGCCACCAGCGGCTCGAGCACCGGCACGAACCGGCGCCATAGCGCCAGGTCCGAGTGCTGGACGATCGTGAACGCCGCCTGGGCGGCCCTGTCCCCATAGCGGCTCCTCAGGAACCAGCCCTCGGACGGGACCATCGCCAGCAAGGCCTTTTCGTTTTCCGCGTCGGCCTCTTCGACCGGCGCCCACATCGCCTTTCGCGCGACCTTCAGCTCCTCCGGCGGCAGCATCGAAAGGTCGATCTGGGTCAGGACGCGTCGTCCCACCTGATCCAGCCTTCCCATCCGCTCCAGCTTTTCCGAGTCATTGGCCGGCGGCGGTAAGGCCGCTTGCGCCCTGCGCTCAGCCTCGATCGCCTGCCGGACGGGCGCGATCAGCTCCGCGGCCCGCGGGCTCAAAGACGGCGCGTCGCTCGCGCCCAGCAGAGCGGCCACCAGAATTCCGATCATGCTCGCCCCCTGGCTTCAGTTCAGGGCGAGCTCAATTCAAAATCGTGGCGATGTCTAGGCGACTGTC
>JAYRLX010000454.1:0-2922 GCA_041905125.1 Caulobacter sp.
ATGCGTCTTGGCAAGTGAGCCGCAACCTGAAACTCCAGGGACAGCTGGCGCGGCAGGACGCCGGCCCGGCCGTGCGAGCGCTGGGCGGCCGACCGGTCAATCTCGCGGTGCTGTTCGCCCAGTTCCGGTTCTGACCGGCCGGCTAGCGCGTCGCCCAGGCCCGTCCGACCTCGGCCAGCGGGATGCAGCCGTGATAGGCCCCGGGCACCGGGTCGTACTTCAAGGCGATGGTGGCGCCGGGTTCTGACGTGAAGTAGCCGACCGTCACCCAGTCCTCCAGCGCCGCGAAGAAATGCGGCTGGCCGGGGTTCTGGCCCTTGGCGACCGCCGCTTCCTGGTCATAGGCGGTCAGCAGAGCAACCTGCTGCTCCGGCTTCAACGCGACGAAGACATCGCCGTGCGAAGCGCGGGCGTCGGCGTCCATCCGCGTCAGGCCGCCGATCAGCAGGTCCTTCTGGGTCTTGTCGCAATAGTTGGCCAGGGCGCGGTCGATGAACTGCGGCACGCCGGCTTGGCGCGCCCCTGGCGTGTCCGTTGTCGGGATGATCAGTTCGGCCACCACGTCGACCAGGCGCGCCTGGTCGCTGGTCAGGGCCGTGGGCGTCCAGCCGAGCGTCGGCGCGGCGGCGGCCGCGCGGCCGGCCCAACCGGTCGCCGCGGCGCCAGCAACTAGCGCCAAGCCTTTGAGAGCGTCGCGTCGGTGCAGCATCACAGATCTCCCCGCTTGCGAGCCTTCACCGCATGGTCGGCCGCCCGCGCCGTCAGCGCCATATAGGTCAGGGACGGATTCACGCACGAGGCCGAGGTCATGGCCGCGCCGTCCGTCACATAGACGTTCTTGCACTCGTGGACCTGGTTGTGGGCGTTCAGTACCGAGGTCTTGGGATCGCGGCCCATGCGGGCGGTGCCCATCTCGTGGATGCCCAGGCCCGGCGCGAAGCCGCTGTCGTAGCCGCGCACGTTCTTGAAGCCCGCGGCCTCCAGCATCTCGGCCGCGGCGTTCTGCATGTCCTTGCGCATGGCCAGCTCGTTCTCGCGCATGGTCACGTTCATGGTCAGGGTCGGCAGGCCGAACTCGTCCTTCACGTCGCGATTCAGGGTGATGCGGTTGTCCTCGTAGGGAAGGATCTCGCCGAAGCCGCCAAGGCCCATGCTCCACGGGCCAGGCTGGGTCAGGGCCGCCTTCCGCTCGGCGCCGAAGCCGCGCCCGGCTTTCCGGAGGTCGCGCTCCCAGCCGGGGCGGGAGGCTCCGCCCTGGTAACCGAACCCTCTCAGGTAATCCGACCGCTTGGTCGCGGCGTCGCCGAGGTTACGGAAGCGCGGCACGTAGATGCCGTTGGGCCGTCGGCCCGAGTAGTACATGTCGGCGAATTCGGGGGCCTCGCCGCTGGCCCCGACGCCCAGATGGTGGTCCATCACGTTGCGGCCCAGCTGATCGCTGCCGTTGCCAAAGCCGTTGGGGAACCGCGAGCTGGTGGAGTTCATCATCAGCCAGGCCGAGTTCAGGGCCGAGGCGCAGAGGAAGATCACGTCCGCGTGGAATTCCTCGTCTTTGCGAGTGGTCGCGTCCAGAATCCGCACGCCGGTCGCCTTGCCGGCCTTCTCATCATAGATCAGCTCGGTGACGATGGAGTTCGGCCGGATCACCAGGTTGCCGGTGCGCTCAGCCGCGACCAAGCCGCCGGAGTTGGAGCTGTAGTAGCCGCCGAACGGACAGCCGCGAATACACATGTTGCGGTACTGGCACTTGGTGCGGCCAAGGCTCAGTTGCTCCTCGGTCGGCGCGGTCAGGTGAGCCGTGCGGCCCATGGTGATCCGCCGCTCGGGGAAGCGCGCTTCCGACTTGGCCTTGAAGGCCTTCTCGACGCAGTTCATCTCCATCGGCGGCTGGTAGACGCCGTCGGGAAGCTGCGGCAGGCCTTCGGCTTGCCCCGAGACGCCGATGAAACGCTCGACGTGGTCGTACCAGGGCGCGAGATCCTCGTAACGGATCGGCCAGTCGACCGCGATGCCTTCGCGGGCGTTGGCCTCGAAGTCGATCGGACTGTGGCGATAGCTCTGGCGCCCCCAGGTCAGCGAGCGTCCGCCCACGTGATAGCCGCGGATCCAGTCGAACCGGTTCGTCTCGGTATAGGGATTGGTGTCGTCCCGGACGAAGAAGTGCTGGGTGTACTCCGTCATGGTGTAGCCCGTACGGCGCTGCACCGAATAACGGGCCGCCAGTTCGTCCGGCGGGAGCTGCCCTTGAGGGTACTTGGTCTGCCAGGGATCGAGGGTGGCGGTCGGATAGTCCTCGAGGTGACGCACCATGCGTCCGCGCTCCAGCACGAGAACCTTGAGGCCTTTTTCCGTGAGTTCCTTGGCGGCGATTCCGCCGGTGATTCCGCTGCCTACCACGATGGCGTCGTAGGTGTTCTTACGACGCGCGCGACCGTTCAGGTTGGCCATGTTCGCTCCCTTTGCGGTCCGCTCGCCAGACCGCGCCGGCATGCTTACGCAACGCGACGCCAACCCTGGATGGAACCCATCATTCTTGCCTGGAGGCTTCCATGAAATGGGTTACATTGCAAGAAAGCTCGACATTCGATCGCGAAAAGTGGGCGTCCGGGAGGAAGAAAGCACCATGACCATCTTGTCCGCCAAGGCGCGGGGCGCCGCCCTGGCCGCGCTCGCGCTCGGTCTGGTTGCGACCGCCAGCCCAGCGTTCTCCCAGGACCTCAAGGCCGGCCCTTGGAAGTCGCTGTTCGACGGCAAGAGCCTGGACGGCTGGATCCCCAAGATCGCCAAGCACCCGATGGGCGAGAACTACCAGCAGACCTTCGTCGTCGATCACGGCGCGATCAGGGTCTCCTACGCCGGCTACAAGACCATGGACGGACAGTTTGGCCACCTCTTTTACAAGGCGCCGTTCAAGGCCTACCG
>JAYRLX010000455.1:0-2911 GCA_041905125.1 Caulobacter sp.
TGTCCCAATAGATGTACTCGTCACTGGCCTTGGACGGCTGGCCGCCAGGATGGTCGATATAGATGGCGCCCGACAGCAGAGAAGGCCAGGCGGGCTTGACCATCTGACTGTCCAGCTGAGCCAGGATCGCCGTCAACTCGCGGACCTTGTCGGGGCGGGCCTTGGCGAGGTCGCGCCGTTCGGTCGGATCGTTGGCCAGGTCGAACAGCCAGACCTTGTTAGGCTCGCGGGCGACCTGCAGCTTCCATCCGCCGGCCATCACCACCTTGTAGCGGCCCGAGCGCCAGTAGATCGCCTTGTGCGGATCGCCCGAGGCCTGGCCCTTCACGAACGGGACGAGGTCGACGCCGTCCATGACCCGGTCTCTCGGCGAGGTCGCCCCGGCGGCGCCCGCGGCGGTGGCGAAGATGTCCACGTGAGCGACCGGACTGCGATAGACCGCGCCGGCCGGCAGTTGGGCGGGCCAACGCAGCAGGAACGGGACCTTGATCCCGCCTTCGAAGAAGGTCGCCTTCCAGCCCCGATAGGGCCGGTTGATGTCGGGCAGGCCGATATAGTTCGCCCCGCCGTTGTCGGAGGTGAAGATCACCAGGGTGTTGTCGTCCAGCCCGCGATCCTTCAGCGCCTGCAGCACCCGGCCGACATTGCGGTCGAGATTGCGGACCATGGCGCCGTAGACGCGCAGGCGATGGTCCTTGATCCCCGACAGAGCGTCGTAGTCGGCCTTCGGCGCCTGCAGCGGCGTGTGGACGGCGTTGTAGGCCAGATAGAGGAAGAACGGCCGGTTGCGGTTGGCGTCGATCGCGGCCACCGCCTCGTCCGTCAGATAATCGGTCATGTAGCGGTTGGGATGGAACAACGGCCCGCCGTTGTACTGCACCGCATAGGGCAGCGCGCCCCACAGGAACTTGTCGATCGGGTCGAAGTCCTGGCGCGACTCCTCGACCGACGGATCGCCGACGGGCGCGAACAGCGACGCGCCCGCCATGAAGCCCAGGCTCTCGTCGAAGCCTTGGTCCTCGGGCCGCGATCCCTTGACGCCGCCCAGGTGCCACTTGCCGAGGTGGACGGTGTGATAGCCGCGGGTCTTTAGGGCCTCGGCGATGGTCACCTCGGTCGAGGGCACGGCTTCGGTGTTGTCGTCCTTGGGGACGTTCTTCACCTCGGCGGCGTTGAAGCGCGACGGATGCAACCGATCGCCGGCGTGCCCGCCCACGACGCGCGAGAAGGCGACCGGCGTTGGCGTGAACTCAAAGCCGAACCGGGTGGCGTAGCGGCCGGTCATGATCGCCGCCCGCGACGGGGCGCAGGTGGCGTTGCCGGCGTAGCCATTGGCGAACGTCACACCCTGGCGCGCGATGGAGTCGATCGCGGGCGTCGGAACCGCACCCCCAGCGACCCCGCCGCCGTTCAGCGTGATGTCGTTGTATCCGAGGTCGTCGGCCAGGATGAACACCACGTTGGGCGGACGCTGGCCAGACGTCGCCGCGGCAGGCCCCGGGCTCCAAGACACCGGCCGATAAGCCTCGATCTTCGGCTGCTTGGCGCGGGCGAGGAGGATGATCAGGTCGAACCGGAACAACCACAGGACCGCGCCGACGAGCCCCAGAACCAACACCGCCGCGCCAAGCGTCTTCAAGAGCCGCATACTCGTGTTCCCTCGCTCGCCAAGGCGGCAGCATATATAGTGACACAACAAGTGTCGATAGATTGCGATCCGCCGCTTTTCGCCTCAAACAACCGGCTTGGCGAGAAACAAAGGTCTTGGGCGAACGGCGGCGTGGGACTATCCATGGCCGCAAATGCTCACCCAGACTGACGGCGCCGCCGCCGCCACACCCACGCTCAGCGCCGCAGAACGGGCCCGCAACCGACGCCGGGCGCCGGTTCGTCGCCTGCGCCTGGGCCTGGCGGTGTTCGCCATCCTCGTCGGCGCGGCGGTCGTGGGCCAGGCCTCGTGGCGCAGCCTGGCGTCGAGCAAGCTGCAAACCCAGGCCTCTTCGACCCCGCTGCTGCTCGACAAGCCGCGCTTCACCGGCGTCCTGAAGGATGGCCGTCCGTTCCTGATCACCGCCGACCGCGCCGCGCGCGACTCGGAGGACGAAGATCTGGTCCGCCTGACCTCCCCGACCCTGGTCCGCGGCTATGGCCAGCCGGACGCCAGCCAGGCGACGGCCAAGAGCGGCGTCTATCGCGAGGCGGCGCACACCCTGCTGCTGACCCAGGACGTGAAGATCACCAACGGCGAAGGCTCCGAGTTCGACGCGCCCCAGGCCCTGATCGACATGCGGACCGGAGAGGTCAGCGGCGACGCGGGCATCGCCGGCTCCGGTCCGGAGGGCAGCACGCAGGCGAACGCCTACAACGTCAAGGACAAGGGCGATCGGGTCATCCTGAACGGCCGGGTCCGCACGCGCCTGGAGCCGCGTCGCTGACGTGGCCAAAAAGCGGGTCTGCTTCCTCTATATCGCGCAGCACCATCAGGTCTGGCACAGCCTGTCGGTGGCCGTCGCCATGGCGCGCGGCTGGCCGGACCTGAAGGTCGAGATCGCGGCCACGACCCAGGAGTTGCTGGACTATGTCGCGGGCCTGCTGAAGGAGCTCGGCGGCGCGCCGATCGCGCTCGTCTTGCTGCCTCCGGCCTGGATGCGCCGGCTCAGCGGCGGCGCGGCCCCGCCCAAGGCGCCGATGTTGATCGCCAACGCCCTGCGGCTGGGACGCTACGACGCCGTCATCACGCCCGAACGAACCACCGCCCTTCTGCGAAAGCTGGGCGTTCGCCATCCGATCCTCGTCTACACCCAGCACGGCGCCGGCGACCGCGAGGGCCCCTTCGAGCCGCGGCTGCGGGTCTTCGACCTGGTCTTGGCCGCCGGTCCCAAGCAGCGCGACCGGATGGTCGACGAGGGCT
>JAYRLX010000456.1:0-2902 GCA_041905125.1 Caulobacter sp.
GGCGGCGCGTCCTCGTGGGCCCAGGAAGTATTTCTTGATCCAGGGATGATCCGAACGCTCGAGCTCGTGAACCGGCGCCACGGCGACGACCTTCTTGTCGGCGATAACCGCTACGCGATCGGTGATGGCGTAGAGCGTGTCCAGATCGTGGGTGATCATGAACACTGTCAGGTCCAGGCTTTCCGAAAGATCGTTGATCAGTTCGTCGAAAGCCCCGGCGCTGATCGGATCCAGCCCGGCGGTCGGCTCGTCCAGGAACAGGAGCTCGGGATCCATCGCCAGGGCGCGGGCCAGGCCGGCGCGCTTGCGCATGCCGCCCGACAGCTCGGCCGGCTTCAGCAGCGCGGCATGGGCCGGAAGGCCGACCATGGCGATCTTCAGGTCAGCGATCTCGTCGATCTCGCGACGGGGCAGGCGGGTGTGCTCGTGCAGCGGCGCGGCCACGTTCTCGCGCACGGTCAGGTTCGAGAAAAGGGCGCCCTGCTGGAACAGCACGCCCCAACGGCGCTCGATCGACGACCAGCGGCGGCGCGAAGCCGTGCGCATGTCGCCGCCGAACAGCCGTACATGGCCGCCGTCCGGCGCCTTGAGGCCGATGATGGTGTTCAGCAGCACCGACTTGCCGGTGCCCGAGCCGCCGACGACGCCCAGCACCTCGCCGCGCTCGACCTTGAGGTCGAGGCCGTCATGGACGACATGGTCGCCGAAGCGCGAGACCAGGCCGCGCACCTCGATCGGATATTTCTCGCTGTCGACCGTATCGACGACGGCGTCTTCGGTCTCGGGGCCGGTCATATGTCCAGCTCCATGTAAAGCAGAGCGAATACGGCATCGATCAGGATGATGGCGAAGATGGCGTGCACCACCGAGGCGGTGACGCGCCGGCCCAGCGCCTCGACGTCCTGACCGACCTCCATGCCCTGTCGGCAGCCGATCGCGGCGATCACGGCCGCCATGACCGGGGCCTTGGACATGCCGATCCAGAAGTGGGTGGCGCCGACATAGTCGACGATCCGCTGCAGGAAGAAGGTTGGCGACAGGTCCAGCACGATCCAGACGACGAGCATGCCGCCCGCCAGGCCGGCGATGGTGGCCACAAAGGTCAGGATCGGGATGGTCAACAACAGGGCGGCGAACCGGGGCAGCACCAGCGCCTCGTAAGGATCGACCCCCATGACCTGCATGGCGTCGATCTCCTGGTTCATCTTCATCGAGCCGATCTCGGCCGCGAAGCTGGAGGCCGACCGGCCGGCCAGCAGGATCGCGGTGATCAGGATGTTGAACTCGCGCATCACCGAGATGCCGATCAACTCGACCGAATAGACCTGGGCCCCGAAGTCGGTGAGCATGTTGGCGCCCAACAGAGCCACCACCGCGCCGATGAAGAAGGTCGTGGTCGCGACGATCGGCATGGCGTCCAGGCCCGCGCGCTCGCACAGGGCGACGATCGGCGTCCAGCGGATGCGGCTGGGGTTGACCAGGCTGCGCCCCAGAGCGGTGAGCAGGTGGCCCAGGAAGGCCATGGTGCTGTAGGCGTCGTGGAAGAGGCCGAAGACGCCGCGTCCGATCCGTTCGAGCAGGGCCTTGAAGCCGCCGGGCCGCACCGCGGGCTCGGTCTGGACCTTGATGGCGGCCGAGACCAGCTCCAGCAGCCGCAGGACGCCGTGGCGGGCCTTGATGTTCTCGGGCTTAAGGTCGTCGCCCGCGGCGCGCAGGATCGCATAGGCGCCGGCGGTGTCGCAGCGGTTCAGGCCCGTCAGGTCGAATGCGGGAGTCGGAGCGCTCTTCAGCGCTTCGGCCAGACGTATGCCAGCGTCAAACAGCCCGCGGGCGGTCCAGTCCCCCGTCAGGACAGCCGTCGCCCGACCGTCCTCTTCGCTCAAGGTGAAGTCCGCAGGGAGGGCCATGAAGTCCTTGGAAGTTTCTCGTTATATCCAAGCCCCGCCATGGCCTGACAAGTGCAAAACGCCTCAAGGCGCAGCTTGTTGCCACGCGATCCAACAGCAAGGGCGGCAGAGTCGAAAAAGGGGCTGAAAACTCCCGAAAATCAGGCCTCCGATTTAACGTCGGTTAAGACATTGGGGTCACTGACGGGCAAACAGAACAGTGTTTAGTTAGGAGTTGGCGGTATGGGCGCGGACGCGAAGCTTGACCAGCGGATGGCCTTCATGCGGTTTGACGAGCGCACGTGCTCGGCCCTGCGCGCCATCCAGCCGTTGATCGACGCCGAGATCGGGGCCGCTCTCGGTCAGTTCTACGGTCAGGTTCGCGCCTTCCCCGAGACTCGCGGCAAGTTTCGCGATGACGCCCACATCGCCGCCGCCGAGCGCGCCCAGGCGACGCATTGGCGTCGCATCGCCCGCGCGGACTACGGCGATAGCTACGTCAGCGACGTGGAGCGGATCGGCCGCGCCCACGTCCGTGTCGAACTCGAGCCGCGCTGGTACATCGGCGGCTACGCCGTCGTCGCCGAGGAATTGATCCGCTCGGTGATCTCCAAGCGAGCCAAGGGGCTGTTCGGCGCGGGCAAGTCCGACGAGGTGCTGGCGGACGGCCTGTCGGCCATGGTCAAGGCCATCTTCCTGGATATGGATCTGGCCATCTCCAGCTACATCGCCTTCATGGACGAGCAGCGCCGGGCGCTTGAGGTCGAGCGCGAGGCCGGCCAGCGCCGCCAGGCCGAAGCGGTCAAGGCGCTGGGCGTGGCGCTGGCTCGCCTGGCCGAAGGCGATCTGTCGACGCGCGTCGATGGGGAGCTCTCGCCGGAATTCCAGAGCCTGAAGGCCGACTTCGAGACGGCGGTGGGCGCGCTGGATGCGGCGATGCACGCGGTCGAACGCTCCGCGGGCGGCATTCTCTCGGGCGCCGAGCAGATCGCCCGCAGCGCCGAGGACCTGTCCCT
>JAYRLX010000037.1:0-16448 GCA_041905125.1 Caulobacter sp.
CCCGACATTCACTCAAACACACTTGATGGCTAATAGACTATTTGGCACACCAATCATTCAATTTTGAATGGGCTAAGCATGACGCGTTTCGAATGGAGCGACCTGCCTGTCTTTCTGGCCATCGCCCGCGCCGGAACCCTTGGAGCGGCGGCGCGGAAGCTGGGTCAGTCGCAACCGACCATGGGGCGCCGCTTGAAAGCATTGGAGGCCGCCACGGGGTCGGCGCTCTTCCAGCGCACCGCCGATGGCTTCGTCTTGACCGACGAGGGGCAGACGCTCTTGGCGCACGCGGAGCGCATGGAGATGGAGTCGCTGGCGCTGATGAGGGCGCTTTCGGGCAGCGACGCAGCGCTTCAGGGGGAGCTTCGCGTTTCCTGTTCCGACTGGTTTGGCCGCATCCTTCTGGCCCCCGTTGTCGCCGAGCTCAACCAGCGCCATCCAGGCGTGGTGGTGGAGACGCTGACCGATCCGCGAATTTACAGCCTGGCGCGCCGGGAAGCCGACCTCGTGGTTCGCATGGTGCCGTTCGACGACGCCGAGGTTATCGCCAGGCGACTGGTGACGATCCCGTATGGCCTCTATGGCTGCGGCGAGGCTTCGCACGGACCGGTCGGGGATGGCGAAGGCTTGTCGCTGGTGGTGATGGACACCGCGTTCGGCGGGATGCCCGACGTGACTTGGATCACGCGTCGCCTGCCCAGGGCGCGGATCGCCGCGCGCAGCAACAGCCGTGAGGTGCAGGCCCAGCTTTGCGCATTGGGAGCCGGCTTGGCCGTGCTGCCTCGCCCTGTCGGCGACGCCGTCCCCGCGATCCGCCGGATCGATCTGGATGAAGACCCGCCCAGCCGGACGCAATGGCTCGGCTACCATCGCGATCTGCGTCGCTTGCCCAGGCTGCGCGCCCTGGTCGATCTGCTGACAGCGCGGACGCCAGCCTTGGTGCAGTCCGCCGGGACCGCCTGACACCGTATCGCCTGGCGGCGCCGCGCATCTAGGTTGACGACGGAGGGGCCTCCAAGGCGTCCGCCTGCGGGGCGCCCCGCTCTCTCGGGCGTCGGGACCGGGCGACGAAATAAAGGCCGGCGAGAACGGTGCAGGCCGCGCCAAAGAGGCTCGTCGCGTAGATGCTGGCGACGAAGAAGTGCAGCCAGTCGAGGTCGACCATGGCGAAGTTGCGCCAAAGCAGCAGCGCGACGCTGCCCAGATATCCCGACGCGTCAGCGACATAGATCAGGAAGCCCGCCGTTCCGACCTGACCGCTGAAAGCGACCATCCGGTCGAAGAGCATCGCGTTGAAGGGCGTGTAGGCCAGATAGACGCCCGCCCCCGTGAGGATCATCCAGGTGAGCGGCGACAGCATGTGAGCCTGGAAAGCCAGGGTCGAGGCGCCCAGCAGGACAAAGCCCGTGAAGATGACGCCATGCATCACCAGCAGCGCGCGCAGATTGTCCTTCACCAGCATCACCGCGCCCAGGACTCCCAGGGCGATCACGGCGACAGGCAGTTCGCTGGCGGTGAAGACGTCCGAGGCCTTGCCGAAGCCCAGAGCGGTCCAGATTTCGGCGGCGAAGTTGTCGCGGAAGTCGCGGAGCGCGGTCAGCAGGACATAGGAAAGCACCAGCAGCACGATGCCGGGCGCATAGGTCGCCAGGAACGCCCGGCGCTGGGCGCCGTTCATCGGCTGGCGGCGCACCCGAGCAGCCTCGTCGGCGGCGTTCGGCGGCGGGAGCTGGCTCAGCGCCCAGACCGAGACCGCCAGCAACGGCATGAAGACCACGCCGGTGGCGGCCGGCATCCAGAACGGAGAGACCTGGAAGTCGCTCATCAGCCACTTGCCGACCGACTTCACGACGCCCGAGGAGAGGATGAAGCTGGCGCAGAGGATGGCTCCAAGAACCTCCGACGTGCGACGCCCTTCCATGTAGCCGAACACCAGGCCCCAGATCATGCCCAGCGGCAGGCCGTTCAGGAACAGGGCCGCGACATTCCAGGGCGCGGGAACCAGGGCGAAGCCCAGGAGCGCCACCCAAGAGGCGCCGATCAAGCCAAGGATGGCCGCGCCTCGGCGGGCGGGATCGATCTCCGAGATGACCTTGACGCCGATGAACTTGGACAGGGCGTAGCCCAGCACCTGGGCCAGCACGAGGGCGATCTTGTAGTCGACCGCGAAGGTCCAGCCCTCGACAGCGCCGAAGGTCGCCGCGGCGAACGGCTTGCGGAAGGCGTACATCGAGAAATAGGCGCAGAATCCCGCCAATCCCGCGAACAGCGCGAAGGCCAGCGGATTGGCGCGCTCAAGCCAGCGCCGAGGACCGAATGTCATGAATACGCCCTTCGATAAACTGACTTGGTCTAGACCACGGACATGTCGGCTCGATGACGGCGATCTCGCTAACGGACCCGGATGTCGACGCTGACGGTCAAGGCGTCATGTCGCCAGTATTCGCGATCGAACTCGACGACATTCCCTTGAGCGTCATAGCAGGTCCGCACGAGACTGAGGCCCGGCAGGCCGGACTTCACGCGCAGCGCTTCGGCCTCGTCGCGCGTCAGAGCGCAGGGTCGCATGTCGACCTTGTTGCGCGCCACGCCGATGCCATAGACCGTCTTCAGCACGCTGGTCAGAGAGCCATTCAGGTCGTGTTCGATCAGGCCGGGCGCGCGGGCGCCGTCGACGATGATGCTCTCGATCAACACGGCGCGACCGTCGATCGAACGGCGCCGGCGAATCCAGTACATCGGCGCGCCGATCGGGCGCGAGAAGATCTGGGCCAGAATGCCATCGCAGGTGATCTCGACCTTGCTCAGCGTCTCGGTTTCGGGGCGCCGTCCCTGCGCCTCGACGTAGGACATGAAGCCCTCCCAGCGCGTCGGGTCGTAGACGACGGGCGGCGGCGAAACGTACCAGCCGCTGCGGTCCTTCCGGTAGATGATCCCCTCGGCTTCGAGCTGGAACAGCGCCTCTCGCACGGTGCCGCGCGCCACGCCGCCGCCAATCTGCAACTGGCGTTCGGAAGGCAGCCGCTCGCCGGGCTTGAATTCGCCGGCCGTGATGCGGGCGGCGATGTCGTCACGCACGCCGAGATACTGAAGACTTTCGGGCTGTTGCATCGAACGACCTGGCCAGCGGTCGAATCCCGCCGCCCTTAAGGATGGGAGGGGGGCTTGCCGGGGTCAAGGAACCCGATCGGGTTCGGCGCGCCCCGCCCCAAAATGTCACGAAACCTTCGCGTCAATCTGGTCTATACCAAATTGCATTGTGGGAGATGGATCATGGCCGCCGATCGACGCTCGTTTCTGCGCGCCGCCGCGGTTGGCGCCGCCGCGGGCATGCTGCCGGCGACCATCGCGCGCGCCCTGGCGATCCCCGCGCGCCATCGAACCGGCACGATCATGGATGTCGAGCACGTCGTGATCTTCATGCAGGAGAACCGGGCGTTCGATCACTACTTCGGGACGCTGAACGGGGTCCGGGGTTTTGGCGACCCTCGGCCGCAGCGCCTGCCGGGCGGAGCGTCAGTCTGGCGCCAGCCGAGCCGCGAGCATCCGGACGGCTTTGTCGCGCCCTTCCACGGCGACGCCTCGGCCACCAACGCTTACACGGTCGACGGCTCCGACCAGGGCCATCAGGCGGCCATCACCATCGTCAACGGCGGACGCTACGATCAATGGGGGCATAGCGGCGAGCTGCACAAGCGGATGGTCTACTACAAGGCCTCCGACCTGCCCTTCTATCATGCGCTAGCCAGCGCCTTCACCGTCTGCGACGCCTATCACTGCTCGACCCTGACCCAGACCTATCCCAACCGCCTGCATCTCTGGACGGGCTGCAACGGCGGCGGGAAGGTCGGCGGCGACCCCGAGATGAGCAACTACGGCGAGGACGAGACTCCCAGCGCCGACATGGCCACGGACAAGCCTATGGCCAAGGGGGCGTACGACTGGACGACCTACTCCGAACGGCTGCAGGCGGCCGGGATCAACTGGAAGGTCTACCAAGAGTACGACAACTTCGGCGACAACATCCTGTCGGTGTTCAAGCCGTTCCGCCCCTGCCCCAAGGACTCGCCGCTTTACGCGCGTGGGCGCTCATGGGTGTCGGAGCATAAGACCGGCGCCGACCGCACCCGGTCGGATGGCGAACAGTTGGTCGAGGCCTTCCGCGCCGACGTGGCCGCCGATCGCCTGCCCCAGGTTTCGTGGATCGTCACCGCCGCGGACCTGTCCGAACATCCCCAGGCCGAGCCCTCGAAAGGCGAGCACGTCTGCGCCGAGTTGGTCAAGGCGCTGGTCGATCACCCCGAGGTGTTCGCCAAGACCGTCTTCATCATCAACTACGACGAAGCGGGCGGCTTCTACGACCACATGCAGCCGCCGATGCCGCCCTTGACCGCCGACCAAGGGTGGAGCTCGGTTTCTGTCGCCGGCGAGAGCAAGGACTATGGCCAGGCCGACGTCGATAACAAGGGCGCGCACCCGCTGGGCCTGGGCATCCGCGTGCCAGCCATCATCGTCTCGCCGTGGACGCGCGGCGGTTTCGTCTGCTCGGAAGTGTTCGACCACACCTCGACCCTGCGGTTCCTGGAGCGCCGCTTCGGAGTGCGCGAGGAGAACATCAGCGACTGGCGCCGGACCGTCTGCGGCGACCTGACGTCGGCCTTCGACTTCGCGGCGCCGAACAAGGACTGGTCCGCCCTGACCCTGCCGGCGACGACGGACTATATGCAACGCGTGGCGCGCTCCAAGGCCGCGCCCAGCCTGCGCATCCCGACGGCGCAGGCCGCGTCGGCGCAGGACGGCCCGCAGCGCGGGGCCCGCGCCCTGCCCTACCTGCTGTCGGCCGACCTGCGCGTGAAGGATGGCAAGGTCTGGATCGACCTGGTCAACGCCGGCCGCGCGGGCGCGGTGTTCCAAGTGTTCGACAACACCGACCGCGACGGTCCTTGGCGCTTCACCCTCGCGGCCGGGCAAGCCCATGCCGCGGGGCATTGGAACCGCGCGGGCCAGGCGCCCGGTCCCTATGACTTGACCGTCCACGGCCCCAACGGTTTCTACCGCCGCTTCGCTGGCGACGCGTCTCGCCCGCAGCCCGCCATCAAGGTCCTGCCCGACGCGCGGTCGCGCCTGCTCGTCAAGCTGAAGGCCGAAAAGGCCGGCGCCGTGATCGCCCAGATGGACGAGGCCTATCCCCTGTCCGACGGCGAGGCGCGTCAGAGCATCGGCCTGAAAGCCGGCGAAACCACCCAGGCCGTCTGGGATCTTCGCGGCAGCGACCATTGGTACGATCTCACCGTCACCCACGCGGATGATCCCAGCTTCATTCAGCGTCTGGCCGGCCATCTTGAGACCGGGCGGGCCAGCCGCACCGATCCAGGCATCGGGCGCATGCGCCTGTAAGCCCTCAAAACCTACGGATACAGCATGACTTCGAGTTCCGCGGCCGACACGTTCCTGGCCGAAATCACCGACATCTTCACCCGTTTGGGCGACCTGCACTATGGCGAGGACGTCACCCAGATGGAGCACGCCCTGCAGGCGGCGCATCACGCCAAGCTGGACGGCGCGTCCCCGAGCCTGATCGCCGCAGCCCTGCTGCACGACATCGGCCATCTGATGCAGAAGATCGGCGAGGACGCCGCCGACCGTGGCATCGACACCCGCCACGAACAGATCGGCGCCGGCTATCTGGCGCGCGGCTTCGGCCCCGAGGTGAGCGAACCGATCCGGCTGCATGTGGCGGCCAAGCGCTATCGCGTCGCTGTTGACCCCACCTACGGCGGCCGGCTCAGCTATGCCTCGCAGCAGAGCCTGGCGCTGCAGGGCGGCCCGATGAACCCCGACGAAATCAAGGTCTTCCTGGCCGATCCCCACGCCGGCGCGGCGCAGAAGCTCCGCAGCTATGACGAGGCGGGAAAGGATCTGGAGGCGGAGGTCGCCGGCTTCGAGGAGTACGCCGACCTCCTGCGAGACCTGATCCGCGAGGCCGGAAAGCTCTAGACCGGTTGATCACCCCGGGCAATCCGCGCCTCGATCTCGACCAGCACCGGACCCAATTCGGCGACCGTCTCGACGACATAGTGCGCCCCGGCGTCTCGCAAAGCTTGCGCGGACGCCGCGACGCGCGAGGCGCGCTCGTCGGCCGGCAGATTCGCCAGCGCGTCCAGGCTCAGGCCCACGCCGTTGCCGGACGCGGAAAGGCCCACCGTCCAGGCGCCGACCTCTAGCCCTTCGCTGATCCCGACGACGGCGTCGTCAACCTTGACGCAGGCTCTGGCCGGCCATGCGCCGAGCGCGACCAGCGCCTTCCACATCATCAGGGGCGAAGGGCGCCCTTCCGCAGTTTCGCCAGCGCACACCACGACGTCCGGCGCGTAGCCTTGCTCGGCGGCCAGAGGAAGGATGTCGCTCATCATCGGGCGCGTGTAGCCGGTCGTCGAACCGATCTTCACGTTCCGCGCGCGCAGGTCAGTGACCAGGGCGGCCGCGCCCGGGATCAGGGCCGAGCAGCCCCGCGCCGCCTCGCGCATCTTTGGTTCGACGGCGTCGTGCAGCCGATCGACGTCCCGTTCATCGCTGGCTTGGCCGTACCGCGCCCGCCAAGCCTCGCCGACTCTCGGCAGGGCCAGCAGGGCGCGGACATGGTCACGCTTGGCGCGGCCCATGTCGGCTCGCGCCTCAGCTTCGGTGATCTCGATGCCAGCCTCGGCGAACACCTCCCGCAGCGCCATGACGGGGGCGCAGCAGCCAAAGTCGATCATCGTGCCGGCCCAGTCGAAGACGACGGCCTGGATAGGGCTGTGGCTCACGCGAAGGCTCCTTGGGGCAAGTCCAGCAAATCGGCGATGACGGTTTCGGCGAGGCCGAACGCGGTCGAAGCGCCAGTGCCGCCCGTCACCACGGCCAGGCGCACGCCCGGCGCGGGCGTCTCGACCAGGCTATGTCCCGAGGCCGACGCATAGGTGCCGATCCAGCGCTCAATCACGGGGGGCGGCGCCTGTCCGAAGACCTGCGCGAACTCGTCCAGGATCAGGGCGTCGACGTCATCACGGGCGAAGGGATCGGGCGTCGGCGCGTAGTGATGGCTGTCGCCGACCACCAGCGACCCGTCGGCGCTCTGCACGACGATCAGGTGGACGCCATGCTCCAGATGCGCCGGCTGTTCGGCTTCGAGCCGGGCGCGCAAGGCCTCCGCCTCCGGCAAGGCGGCATAGCCGAGATAGCGGACCAGGCCGAGGTCGGACATGACCGGCGCCGGCAGCCGCCAGCCCGGATCGGCCAGGCGCAGCATCTGCAGCTTGCAGCGAGTCACGCCCGCGCGAGCGAAGCTGTCTGGAAACAGGGTGGCGAGATCATCGCCCGGACAGACCACGATGGCTTCGGCCGCGATAACGCCAGCGGAGGTCTCCAGCTGCCCCGTCTCGACGCCGCGGACCGACACGCCGCGCAGGAAGGTGACGCCATGCACGGCTTCGAGCCAGGCCGCCAGGCGCGGGATGGCGGTGCGCGACTCCACGCGCAGGTCGACGCTGCTGGTCAGCCCGCCCAACACTTGGCCTCGCGTCGGGAGCCGATCGCCCAGCGCGTCGATGTCGCGCCAGGCGCAGCCGTGGGCCATCTCCGTTTCAAGGAACGCCTTGAGCACGGCCTCGGCCTCGGGGCGCCGGGCGATCATCGTCAGGCCGCGCTGGAGAACATCGACGCCCGCCGCCTCGGCAACCTCGCGCCAAACCTCCGCCGAGCGGCGCGCATGGCTCCAGACCGCGCCCCGCTCCTGGCCCGTGACGGTCACGAAACCGAAGTTGCGAACCGAGGCGCCGTTGGCCTGGGCGTCGCGGTCGACGACGACGACGCGCTTACCCAACCGCGAGGCGGCCAGGGCGTGGGCCAGGCCGACAATGCCAGCGCCCACGACGGCCAGATCATAACCCTGCTTCAAGACGAACCTTCCCTCACCGCGCAGCGTCCTCGGCGACGAGATGCTGCAACACACGCTTCTCCAGCACCAGCAGCGCGCCGGCGCCGTTGGTGCGCATCACCAAGCCTTCCGCGAGGGGACGCACGGCCTCGCCAAGCGCTCCGGCGAGATGCCGGAACGCCGGAGCCGCCCCGCCGCCGAGGCCATGCAGCGCGCACAGTTGACGCCAATCGAACGCGAAACTCTCCAGCACCTGGATGAACCGCGCCGCCCGCGCGCGCGCTTCGGGACTGTCGATCGTCACGGTCAGCTCGTCCCGCAGGTCGTCCAAGAGCCACTGGACCTCGGCGGCCGGCATGATCGGCGAGCGCTGGTTTAGTTCAGTCAGCAGCGGATGATCGGCGGTCGGATCCCAGTTCACCGAGCGCCATTGGTCTCGCGGCGTCGCCGGCGCATGCACGAACCGCCAGAACGCCGCCGTACCGGTGGTGTCGGCGACCAGGTGGATCCGCTCGCCGGCGGCGTTGTTCTCGACGTGGTGGCGCCGCCAGTTGTCGAACACCCAGGCCTCCCCGGCGCCCATGTGCACGGCTTCGCCATCACAGTGAAAGCGCACCTCCGGCCACGTGAGCACCGGAATGTGCAGCCGCACGCGGGTGTGCCAGTGATAGTTGATGTCGGCGTGCTCGGGCACGCCCGCGCCCGGCGCCAGGCGCATCAGCCGCGAGCGGCTCCAGACCACGCCAAATCCCGCCAGGGCCTGTTTCAGATAGGGCATGGCCTCGAGCCAAGGCGTCGGCGCCATGCGCCCCTGGACGCCGTCGTTCTCGCCCCCGCCTGCGGTGATCAGCCGGACCGCGCTGTTTCCGGGCACCTGGTCGGGATGGGAGACCCAGGCCTCGGGCGGCAAGGCGGCGACCTCGGCCTGGAGCCGGGAGACGTCGAACAGCAGCGGCAGCTGGAAGAAGGGTCGCGAAAGACGCATGTCAGGCCGTCTCCGTCAGCACGTCGCCCAGCGCCGTGCGCAGCGACGCAAGCCAGGGCGCGTACCGCTTCCATTGTTCAAGGCCGTCACGCCCGATCGGCTGACGCACCTGCTCGGAACTGGGCGTCCGGATGCCGCGCCGGGTCTCATGGAAACGCAAGCACGACGGCTCGAAGGGCAGGCCCATATGGTCCAGCATGCGACGCGTGGCGCCCTCCAGATCGTCGACCACGTCCTCGTACCGCACCCTGAGCACGCGTCCGGGCAGCACGGCGTCCCAATGCTGCATCAGGTCGAGATAGATCCGATAGTAGCCGGCGATGTCTTCCAGGCTGTAGGTGAATTCCTGGTTCGTTGTCCCGAACAGCTGCTTGAAATTGCTGAAGCAGCAGGCCATCGGCTCCCGCCGCACGTCGATGATCGTGGCGCGCGGCAGGATCAGCTGGATCAAGCCAATGTGCCAGAAGTTGTTGGGCATCTTGTCGATGAAGAACGGCCGCCCCAGCCGCCGATAGGCGCGCGTCTCGCTCAGGAACCGCTCGCCCAGCGCGCGGGCTTGCGCGGCCGTCAGGTCGAGAAGCGCGGCGGGGTTTTCGGGCAGGCCGCAATCGGGGTCTCGCCCGCACAGCTCGCCAACGTAGCGGCCGATCTCGGTCAGCTCGTGCGTGCCCTCGACCTGGGCGTGCGAGGCCAGGATCTGTTCGATCAGGGTCGAGCCCGAGCGCGGAAGCCCCAGGACGAAGATCGGCGCTGAACTGTCCGTCCCCCACCCCGCCCGCTTCGCGAACGCCTCGGCGGTCATCGTGTGTTTCAGACGCTCCGCGCACCGCTCGGCGACATCCGTCCTATAGCGGCTCGACGTCCGCCTCAGGGCGTTGCCGCGCGCGTAGAACCCCCAGGAGGCGGCATAGTCGGCCTGATCCTCAAGCGCCTTTCCAAGGGCGAAGCGCAGATAGACGCGATCCATGTCCTGCAGGTCGGGCCTGGCCTCGGCGGCGCGCATGCGCTCGATGTCATTGTCGTCGAACAGATGGGTCTTGAGGTTCGCCAGGCTGAGCCACGCCACGCCATGATCCGGGCGCGCCGACAGGGCGGCGCGATAGTCGGCGACGGCTTCGACGCCGCGTCCCATGGCCTTCAAGGCGTTCGCGCGCCACAGGCGCAGGTCGGCGACCTCCTCGGCGGACTCGCATGGCCCGGCAAGGAGCCGCGCGTAGAGGTCGATCACCGGTTCGAAATCACCAAGGCCCAGGCAGGCCGCGCCGTACAGCTTCAGGACGTCGCGAGCGTCCGGCGTGTCTTCCAGCAGGCGCTCGGCCTGTTGTCGCGCGGCCTGGTGCTTCTGAGCCTGCAGCAGCGCCATGGCGTAGTCGAAACGCGCCTCTCGATAGTCGGGCGCGCGCTCCAGGATCGCGGCCAGCAGGACCTCGGCCTCGTCCGCGGCCCCGCCTTCCAGCCGGATACGGGCCAAGAGGCGGAGCGCGCCAACGCTCTCGCCGGCCGTGCTCAGGTGGGCGAGCAGAATCTCCTCTGCGGGCTCGAGATCTCCGTCGGCCAGCAGGCTCTGAGCCGCCACGATCGCGGGCGGAAGCTGTTTCAGGACCGCAAGACGCTGCGCCGCGATGCTGGCCTCGCCCTCCTCTCCGCGCAGGCGGTGCAGCTGCTCCAACATGTCCCAGCAGGCGGGGAGCGTGGGATTGAGCGCGACGGCCTCACGCAGGGCGGCGATCGCGGCCGGCCCCTCCCCCAAGGCGATCAGGCACTGCGCACGCTCCTGATGAAGTCGGCTGAAACGCGGATGGTCTTCTCGCAGGCGCTCAAGCGAGGTCAGCGCTTCGGTGACGCGTCGCTGTTCGCGCAGCGTCCTGGCTTCGCGCAACAGGGCTTCTCGATCGTCTCGCGCTTCGGAACCGTTCACGACGTCGCGCTCAGGAGCGGCGCCAGCCACGCGGGGTCAGGCTGGTCCGCGTCGAAATATTCGAAGATCAGGTGGATGCGGTCCGTACCGCCCGCGTTGCGCACCCAATGGGGGCCGAGGTTGTCGACTTCGACCGCCTCGCCCACCGGGAAATGATGCTCGGCGCCGCCGAAGAACGAGATCACGTCCGGATTGGTCGTCAGCGGCACGTGGATCTTGTGCGGCCACTTGGCGGCCGGATTGGCGTCGATATGCGGATGGATCACCCCGCCGGCTGGCATCCGCGCCAGCATCACCCGCGGAAACACGCCGCGGGCGTAGCCGTAGTCGCGAACCGCTTGGGCCAACACCGGCTCTAGCCGATCCCGCCACGCCGCCCAGGCGGGACGGTCGTGCGAACCGCGCCAGTCGCGCGGGCTGTCGACGAAGCGGAAGACGATGTGCCGGGTCGTGTCCAGCACCTCGAACTTGTTGGGCTTGGCCGCGTTCTCCGCGTCCCAGATCGCCTCGGGGATCGCCAGCACGGCGGCCCGCAGGGCGGCGACATCGACCGAGCCGAGGCGGCGCACCGCCCTCGTCTTGCGCGGGTTGGCCGTCAGCTCGAGCCGCGCGACGCTCATCGCGCGCCCTCGAAGTCGTAGCCGAAGAGCTCGAGGTCCTGGGCGTAACGCTTAGCGACGCCGTCGATCAGCGCGCGGTCGTAATAGGCGCGGTAGTCCTGGTGCGAGGTGCTGTTGACCCGGTCCAGCGGGCGCGACGCGACGCCGATCCGCGCACAGATCGCGTCGTAGGAGCCTTGCATGTCCTCGACCCGTCCCACCTGATCGGCGAGCAGGGTCTTGCCATCGTCGTCGACCAGAAGCCAGGCCTGGGGCTGAAACAGGATGTGCCCTTCCGGCGGGTCCACGAACAGGAAATGATGCATGGCCTCGCGCGGCTGACGCTGGAACACGTCGCCGCCGCGCAGCATGAAGGCGCAGTACGAGACGAAGCGATCGAACGGATTGCGCACGAAGGCGAACTTGAAATAGGCGGCGAAGGCCTCTTCGCCGAGATAGGGCCGCACCTGGCGCAAGGACAGGTGCCCATGCTGGATCGCCGCGAGATCGGCCCAGGGGAAGCGCTTGTTCACGAACAAGCCGACCTGCTCGACGTCCTCGTCGCCCATTCGCTCGCGCAGGGCCTGCCGGACGGCGTGCGTGCCTGTCTTTGGGACCGCGGCGAAGATGAAGCGGTGGCGATGAGAGACGATCATAGTTTCCGGATAGACGAAGAACGGCGCCCCGCTCGATAAGCGAGGCGCCGCCAGCGTTTGCTTAGAACTTGTAGCTCAGACCCAGCATGTAGGTCGAACCACTCTGGTTCTGGTTATAGAGGTAGCGGTTCTGGCCCCAGAACTGCGTGTCCTTCTGGTTGGTGATGTTGACCGCATCCAGCGAGATCTGCAGCCTGTCGCTGAAGTTGTAGAAGGCGGCGGCGTCGATGTAGGTGCCGCCCTCGAAGCCGCGGGTGCTGGCGCTCATGGGCGAGCTGTTGAGGCCGGTGTACCAACGCGTACGGTGGTTCAGCGACCCGCGAACGCCCCAACGATCGGTCTCGTAGTAGAGCGTGGCGTTGTAGCTGGTCTTCGAGATGCCGGTCAGGTCCTTGTCGGCGTCGACATAGGTGTAGTTGGCCACCACGCCCATGTTGTCGAACGGCGCCGGCAGGAAAGTGAACTGGGCCTGGCCGGCCAGTTCGACGCCGGTCAGCTTGGTCTTGCCGGGGATGTTCACCGGCATCGAGAACTCGTCCACGATCGTGTTGGCCGTGGCGCCCGGAACGAGCGACAGCGGCAGACCCGTCTGGCTGTACGGGACTTTCTCAAGCCGGCGCGTGTCGATGTAGTTCTTGATGCTCTTCTGGAACACGCTGGCCGACAGCATGCCGGTGTTGCCGAAGTAGTACTCGACGGCCACGTCCAGCGTGTCGTCCTTGTACGGCATCAGGTTCGGGTTGCCGCGCGAGCCCGTGATCTTGCTGATCTGGCCGCTCTCGGTCAGCACATAGTCGGCCGAGCCCTTGGCCGCCATCGAGCCCAGGCCAGGACGGTTCAGGTTCTGGGTGGCCGAGAAGCGCACCTGCACGTCCGGCGTCAGCTCCAGCACGGTGTTCAGGGTCGGCAGGACGCCCGAATAGCCGCCCTTCACGTCGGCGGTGCCCAGATAGGCGTAGCTGTCGCCCTGGATCCAGCCGGTGCTCCGGGTGTCGGTATCGTAGCCGCGCAGGCCAATGTTGCCGCGGAAGCGCTTGCCCATCAGCTGGGTGTCCCAGTCCGCCTGGATGAAGCCCGAGGTCGTGGTCTCGGTCGTCTCGTAGACGTTCTCGATGTCCTGCAGGGCGCCGCCGGTGCCGTCCTTGTTCGGGCCGAACCGGTGGTATTCCTTATACTTGGCGAAGGCCTTGTCGTAGTCGCCGATCAGCCACGAACCGAACTCGTTGTTGAAGACCGAGGTGATGTCGCTCACCGAGGTCCCGCGGGTCTTGGAGCGGGTGCCGTTGACGTTGTCATCGTAGAAGATGTCGATGCCGCCCTGGCTGAAGCGGTGATAGGCGACGCCGGCGCGCAGGGTCCACTGATCGTTCAGCTCGTAGCGCGCGTTCAGCACGCCTTCACGCAGCTTCGACTGGTTCTGGAAGCCGCGATAGTAGAACGAGTCCATCGCGTAGTTGGCGGCGTTGGTCGGGTCCCAGTTCGGATACTGGAACGAGGCCGAACGGCCGTCAGAGCCGTAGTCGGCGACCAGATTGCCCTTGGCGCGCATGTAGAGCTTGTCGTCGTAGGGCGTCTTGTAGGTCGACTTTTCGTAGCCGACATGCCCGTCGATCGTCAGATGTTCGGTCGCGTCCCACTTGCCCGTCAGGGCCAGCTGGTTGAAGCGGTTCTTGTTCAGCGAGCGGCGATGCTCGCTGCCGAACGTGACGCCGGTCACGTCCATCGAGGTGACGTAGCCGTTGCTGTCATAGTTGAGGCTGTTGATTACCGACGGCTTCTGGAAGGCCGAGGGCCAGATGGTCGCCGCCGGCGTGTCGAACGCCACCGAGCCCGTCGACGCCAGGGGGCGCGTGGCCAGGTGCATCTCGTTGCGGTGCGTCGTGAACTGACCATAGAGGCCGTCCAGCGTCAGCAGCAAGTTGTCGACCGGCTTCCACTGCACCGCGGTGGTGACGCCTAGGCGTTCCAGCTTGGCGTCCCACGAGGAGATGCGGTTGCCGTCCGCGAAGTAGAGATCGCCTGACAGGAACTTGGCCTGCTGGGCGGCGCTCAGCTTCGAGATATCCAGGCCCTTGCCCACCAGCGACTTCAGGGTCGAGGCGCTGGGGTGCGAGTAGTTGTAGGTGTTGTGGCCCTGCTCGGTGGTCTTGCGCTTGGAGTAGGCGACCGAGGCCAGGACGCCGAAGCGATCATCCCAGTTCTGGCTGAACAGCGCGGCGATGCGCGGCTGGGTGTCCTTGGTGTACTGATTGGTGCCGGCCTTCAGCGACAGCGCGCCCTTGGAGCCCGACTTGTAGTCGAACGGACGGCCCGTGAAGAGGCCGAGCGTGCCGGCCATGCCGCCTTCTTTCTGGGCGGCCTCGAAGGTCTTTTCGACCTCGACCTTGGAGAACAGCTCGGACGCGAAGATGTTGAAGTCGAAGGCGCGGTCGCGCGAGCGCTGGCCGCGGCTGTCCTGGGCCGAGTCGACGTTGCCCAGCACTTCCATGCCGTTCAGCTGCACGCGGACGAAGTCGGGACCCAGGCCCCGCAGCGAAACGCGACGACCTTCGCCGGCTTCGCGGTTGATCTGCACGCCGGGCAGGCGCTGCAGCGATTCCGCCAGGTTCAGTTCCGGGAACTTGGCCATGTCCTCGGCGACGATGGCGTCCTTCTGGATCACCGATTCGCGCTTGATGGCGCGAGCCTCGGCGAGCGACTTGCGATAGCCGGTCACGAGAACGGCGTCGACCGTATCGCTGGCGGCCGTCGTTTCCGCGGCCTGCCGCGCGAAAGCCGCGGTGGCGCTGGCGTTGGCCGCGAGCACGGCGACCGTGCACAGCAGACAGCTCTTCAAGTTCGGCCGCCAGGCCCGAACGGATTGCAACTTCAGCATGAGAATCCCCTGCCCCAAAACTGGTATGGACCAGAGGCTTTAAGCAGGCTGCCGCGACACCTACGTGACAGTGACGGGCCGTCAGCCAAAATTCGTTGCGCCAGCACCTGTCCGCCGCTCACGGTCGTGATCAATTACTTCCGGATCGGATCACTTTTCCAAGCCTCGCTTTTGGATGCGGTTCAAGGGCCTTGAGGGCGACGACCTTGTCGGATCGTCACGCAACAGACTTTTTGGACTATACCAATAATAAAGCCAGGAGCCCGGGCCCAGCGGCCTTGAGACCTCTTCGCGGCGCACGCGCTTGTATTGCAGGGGCTTCCTGAGCATCTTCGCCGGGCTTTCGGGGGAACATCGCGCTTGACGACCAAGAGGCCCACCATCGACGACGTCGCCCGGCTTTCGGGCGTGGCGCGCGTGACGGTGTCCCGGGTGCTCAACGGCGGTCCGAACGTCCGGGACGAGGTCCGCGCTCGGGTCATGCGCGCAGTCGAGGCGCTGGACTACAAGGTCAATCCCCAGGCGCGCAGCCTCGCCGGGGGCGCCAGCCGGCTGCTCGCCTTCGTCTTCGCCTCGGATCCCGAAAACGAGCCCAACTCCTATTATGAGTCCGCGCTGGAGCTGGGAGCGCTGAGGGCGTGCCTGGCCCTGGGCTATCAGGTGCTGATCCAGAACGTTCCGCATCAGACGCCCGACCGGCAGAAGCGCGTGCTGGACCTGGTCACGACCCAGCGATGCGAGGGGCTGATCCTGTCCCCTCCCTACAGTGACGATGTCGCCTTGATCGATGCGGCCTTGGCGCAGGGCTGCAAGGTCGTGACCGTGTCGCCGGGCGGTCCGGGCCGCGGCAAGGCCGACGCGGTCGGGGTCGACGACGAGGCCGGCGGCCACGATATCGCGCGCGAGTTGCTGCGCCTTGGCCACCGACGCTTCGGCTTCATCGCCGGGCTGGAGGGGCACCTATCAGCAGACCGACGCTTCAAGGGCTTCCAGCGCGCTCTTTCCGAACAGGGCCTTGGCCCGTCGGACTATGTGGTTTCGCGCGGCGACTTCACCTTTCGGTCGGGAGTCGACCTCGCCCCCGCTCTGCTGGATCACCCGTTGCGCCCGTCCGCGATCGTTTGCGCCAATGACGACATGGCGGCCGGCGTTCTGTCCGCGGCCCACGCGCGGGGCCTGAACATTCCTCAGGACCTTTCCATCACCGGCTTCGACGACGCGCCCGTCGCCGCCATCGTCTGGCCGCCGCTGACCACCGTGCACCAACCGGTCAAGGTGTTGGGCCAACGGGCCGTCGAACTGATCGTCGCCCGACTGACGGGCGCAAATCCCGAGCCGCAGCCGGTATTTCAGCAGCTCGAGCACGCCGTCGTCCCCCGTCAGACGACCGCCACGGCCTGAGCTTCCCGTGTTTGCGCCTTGACAACGTTGTCGCCTTGGCGGCAATTGGAAGCGCTTCCATGGACGCGTTCCCACGGCCGGATTCGGCCGCATGACAAG
>JAYRLX010000457.1:0-2887 GCA_041905125.1 Caulobacter sp.
AGAGACGGGATGTCCTCCCAGACCGACAGGTTGGGGATGAACAGCGGGTCGCCATCGATGGCGAGGTCCGTGGCGTTGTTGCCGTCGCCCTTCAGCCGCCAGACAAAGCCGGGCGAGCCCTCGGCCAGCGCATTGATGCGGTCGAGGTTGTCGGCGAAGTCCTTGATCATCGGGTGATCGATCGGCGCCTTCAGGCGACCGACATTGACCTCGGCCAGGTGGAACGTCGCGCTCATCGAGGGTCTCCCTTCCGCTCGCGATCGAACATCGTGTTGCGAAGCTTCGAGCGGAAGGGGGCGGGCGCGCTTTTCTACAGTTCGATCATGTCGAAGTCGGACTTCGGCGTGCCGCACATCGGGCAGATCCAGCCAGCGGGGATGTCGGCCCAGCGCGTGCCGGGCGCGAGGCCCTCGCCGGGATCGCCCTGTTCCTCGTCGTAGATGTAGCCGCAGGTGCGGCACTGCCAGACCTTGAAGGGTTCCGCGCTCATCGCCGCCGCCTCAGTGCATCTTGAAGCGGATCGGCACCGCCTTGGGACCGCAGACGAAGTTGGCGGTCATGCGGGTGGGCGTTCCGTCCAGCTCGACGCTCTCGAGGCGGGCGAACAGCTCCTCCCACAGCACCCGCATCTCCATCCGGGCCAGGTGCTGGCCCAGGCAGATGTGCGCCCCGTAGCCGAAGGCGATGTGCTTGTTGGGCGTGCGGTCGACCTTGAAGCTGAACGGGTCGTCGAAGACGGTCTCGTCACGGTTGCCCGAGGGATAGGACAGGAACAGCCAGTCGCCCTTGGCGATCTTCTTGCCGGCCAGTTCGGCGTCCGCCGTGGCGGTGCGCATGAAGTGCTTCACCGGCGTGACCCAGCGGATCGATTCCTCGATCAGGCCCGAGATCAGCGACGGGTCGGCCTTCACCTTGGCGAACTGCTCGGGGTTCTCGGCCAGGGCCCACAGGGCGCCGGCGGTGGTCGAGGAGGTGGTGTCGTGGCCGGCGGTGGCGGCGATGATGTAGTAGCTCATCGCCTCCAGGTGGCCCATCGGCTCGCCGTTGATCTTGCCGTTGGCGATGATGCTGGCCAGGTCGTCGCGCGGCTTGGCGCGGCGATCCTCGGTCATGGCGTTGAAGTACATCATGAAGTCCATGACGACGGACTGGATGCTGTCGACCCCTTCGCCGGCGTCGGTGATCGTCTTGCCGCTGCGGTTCAGGTCCGGGTCGGCGTTGCCGAACAGCTCCTGGGTCAGCTTCAGCATGCGAGGCTCGTCGCTCTCGGGGACGCCCAGCACCTCCATGATCACGTGCAGCGGATAGAGGAAGGCGACGTCGCGGGCGAAGTCGCAGCGGTCGCCGTGCTCGGCCATGCGGTCGACGAAGCCGCGGGCGATCTCGCGGATCCGAGCCTCCAGCGCGCGCAGGTTCTGCGGCAGCAGCGAGCCTTGGGTGACCTTCCGATAGGCGAAGTGGTCGGGGTTATCCATCTGCACCAGCGAGCGGACGAGGTGAGGGGACCCGCCCATCATCTCGCGCACCTTGCGGTCGGCCTCGATCGTGGTCAGCACCGTGGCGCGGTCGCCGTTGTGGAACAGCTCGTTCTGGCGCTCGACCTCTAGGATGTCGGCGTGGCGCGTGACGACCCAGAACGGATCGAAGCCCTCGGGCTGGGCGACGTCCAGCGGCGCCTCCTTGCGCAGCCAGGCGAAGGCCTGATCGACGCGATCGCCGTCCGCATAGGCGGTGGGATCGACAATGTCCTTGGCGATATCGGCGGGGATCGTCATGCAGGCCTCCTGGTTCTCCCAAGGATGGCTCTCCGGCCATCTCAATTATTTGCTTGTTGTCCAACAAATAACTAAGTTCGGCAAGATGACGTCGTCCCTTAAGGTTCCCGAGCGCCGCACACAGTCCGACCGCCGCCAGCAGTCGGAGGCCGAGCTGCTGCGCGCCGCGGCCGAGCTGATCGCCGAGCAGGGCGTGGCGGCCGTCACCTTCGAGAATATCGGGCTGAGGGCAGGCTATAGCCGGGGGCTGGTCACCCAGCGGTTCGGGTCCAAGCAGGGCTTGATCGAAGCGCTGATCGCCCGGCTGCAGGCGAGGCTGGAGGCGCTGATGGACGATCGCCGCCTCGACCAGCTCGACGGACTGGAGGCGGTGCTGGGCTTCGTCGACGCCTTCCTGACGAACCTGTCGCGGGACGGCGAGATGCGGGCTTATTTCGTGCTGCTTGCGGGGGCGGTGGCCGATGTGTCGGAGCTGCGGGCGCCCTTCGCCCTGGCGCACAAGGGCGCCGAGGAGCGGCTGGAGGCGATGGTCCAGCGGGGCCAGGCCGAAGGCGTCATCCGCGACGGCCTCAACGCCGATGCGGCGGCGCTGATGGTGGGGTCATTGCTGCTGGGGCTGTCCACCCAGCTGCTGATCGATCCCGGAATGGACCTGGAGCCCATCCGGGAGACCAGCCTGGCGATGCTCAGGACGAGCTTCGCCGTTTAGGCGACGTCGATGCGGTAGCTTTCGATGACCGTGTTGGCCAGCAGCTTCTCGCACATGGCCTTGACCTCGGCCTTGGCCTTCTCGGCGTCGGTTTCGGCCAGGTCGAACTCGATCACGCGGCCGACGCGGGCGTCCTTCACCGACGGCCAGCCCAGGCCATGCAGGGCGTTCTCGACGGCCTTGCCCTGGACGTCGAGCACGCCGGGCTTCAGGAACACGTGGACGGTGGCTTTCAACTTACAATCCTCCATCGCGAAGCGGGGGAGGGGGACCGCGAAGCGGTGGAGGGGGCGCTGGGCCATCCACGGCGTTCGGTGTCTTCCCCCGCCGGGGCGGGGCGGCGCCGGGCGGAACCCCCCCCCCCCGGGGGCGGGCGGTAATGTGGGAGGTTGATTGCGCCCGG
>JAYRLX010000458.1:0-2887 GCA_041905125.1 Caulobacter sp.
TCGGTCGTCATTGAACAGCATTATATTTCGATTATGCTGGAAATATGGAATCATCACTCGCTGTTCAGATGCTGTCCGCGCTCGGCCATGAGGCGCGTCTGGCGATCTTCCGTCTGCTGGTGAAGGCCGGCGGCGCTGGAATTGCGGCCGGCGAGATCGCTCGGACCCTGGCCGTTCTTCCCAATAGCCTGTCGGCGAACCTGAACATCCTGTCTCGGGCGGGCCTGATCACCTCGCGGCGCGAAGGGCGCTCGATTATCTATTCCGCGGACTACGGCGCGATGAGCGGCATGCTTGGCTTCCTGCTGGAAGACTGTTGCGACGGCGCCCCCGAGATCTGCGCGCCGTTGAGCGCCGCCCTGGACCGCGCGACCTCTTGCGCCTCGGCCTGCGCACCGGCGTCGGAGGCCGTCCGGTGAGCTTCGGCCTGGCGCGAAAGCTGGTCGCCGAGTGGCTTGGAACCGCCCTCCTCCTGGCCGTGGTAGTTGGTTCGGGGATCATGGGTGAGCGGCTGGCGGCGGGGAATGCCGCGATCGCCTTGCTGGGCAATGCCCTGGCCACGGGAGCGGCCTTGGTCGTGCTGATCTGGATTTTCGGGCCGATCTCGGGCGCGCATTTCAATCCGGCGGTGACGCTGGTCGCCGCGCTCCGCCGCGAACTCCCCCCGAGCACCGCCCTCGCCTATGTCGCGGTCCAGATCGGCGGCGCGGCGCCGGGCGTCTGGATCGCTCATGCGATGTTCGCCGAGCCGATCTTGCAAGTGTCGACGAAGCTGCGAGACGGCGGGGCTCAGGCCCTGTCCGAAGTCGTGGCGACGTTCGGCCTCGTCGCCACGATCCTCGCCGTGTCGCGGTTCCGTGGAGACAACACGCCAATGGCCGTCGGTCTCTACATCACCGCCGCCTACTGGTTCACCGCCTCGACATCCTTCGTCAATCCGGCGGTGACGCTGGCGCGAAGCCTGTCGGACACCTTCGCCGGGATCGCGCCCGCCAGCGCGCCGGCCTTCATCCTAGCCCAGCTCGTCGGCGCTCTCCTCGCCGCCGGCGTGTTCGGCTGGCTTCTCCAGACAGAGCGCACCACATGACGACGGATTTTCCGATCACGATCTTCCACAATCCCGCTTGCGGCACGTCGCGCAACGTCGTTGCGATGGCGCGGGCGGCCGGCTACGAGCCGGAGATCGTCGAGTACCTCGTGACGGGTTGGACCAAGGACCAGCTGCGCGACCTCGCCGCCAAGAGCGGCCTGTCGTTCCGCCAGCTCACGCGCGAGAAGGGCGCGCCCGCCGAGACGCTGGGTCTACTGTCAGATGGCGTCGCCGAGGACGCCATCCTCGACGCCATGATCGAGCATCCGATCCTGGTGAACCGGCCGATCGTCGTGACGCCGAAGGGTGTGAAGCTCTGCCGTCCGTCCGAGGCGGTTCTGGATCTCCTCGACAGGAAGCCGGAAAGCTTCACCAAGGAGGACGGCGAGATCGTAAGGCTCTAGCGGATGCGGATCCGCACCGGCACCTGGATGTAGGAGCCCGCGCGGCTCTTGCCGTCGGGACCCAGCAGGTCGACCTGGAACTGCGAGGCCATCGACAGGGCGGCCTGGCCGACGCCCAGTTCGCTGGGGCTCTCTTCTTGAACAGTGCAGCCGGTCAGGCGGCCGTCGTTCTTCACCAGGCAGTTCAGCAGGGCGACGGCCTCGCGCGGTTGCGAGGTGGGGATGAGCATGTCCGAAGCGGTCTTGGCCGGAACGGGAGTGGCGACCACGGCGGCGGCCAAGGCGAGCGAAGCAATCACGAGTTCATCCCTTTACTTGTCGTTCTTCTGGCGAATCGGCCGCGTCCCGTTTCGGGTCAGACCGCCGGAGCCCGCTGGAGACGTTGCAGGCCTTGTGCCGCCAGATCGGTCAGCGAGCGCAGGCCCAGCTCCGAGAAGATGTCGAAGGCCGCGGCCAGGGCCACGCCCGCCCGGGCCAGGCGACCGTCGTCGCGACCGGTGATCTCGACCCGCGCCTCGTAGAGGCGAGCGAGGTTCATCTGGGCCACCGCCCAGCTGGCGGGATCGCGCGCGCCGCGCACCTCGGCCAGCTCGGCCTTGAAGGCCAGTTCGGCGGCGTCCAGCACCGCCAGGTCGGCGGTCAGCTCGGCGCAGCGCGCCAGGCACAGGGCGCGGTTGTTGGCGACATGGGCGCGGAGGGCCAGAGCCGGCTGGACCCTCAGGATTTGCGTGGCGCGGTCATAGGCCGAGACGGCCTGTTCGAAGACGCGCTCGCTGGTGGTCGCCTCGCCCATGGTCTGCAGGACGGCGCCGAGCAGCGCCTGGGCGCGGGCCCAGTCCATCGGACTGTGGTCTAGCGAGATGACCTGCCCCGCATCGGTGATCGCCTGGACGCCTTCGCCGATGCGGGCGATTTCGCCGTCCAGGTCGCCCAGTTGCACCAGAGCGGCGCCGCGGAGGCATTCCAGTCGCGCCCACACCAGCGGTTCGAAGTCGGAGTCGAGCCCTTCGAGCGCGCTCTTGGCCTCGGACGCGGCGAGTTCCGCCAGGGCGCGATCCTTCAGGCGCGCGGCGCAATTCAGGATCAGATCGATGCGGTTGGCGCGCTGGTCGGCCAACAGCAGCCGCGCGGCGCCGCCCTTGGCGCGCTTGGCGGCGGCCAGGGCGCGCAGCGGCGTCTCGAAGGCCTGGACGGCGGCGAGGGCGCGGTCGAGATCACCCGCCTCCAGGGCCGCACGGCCCTCGAGGGCGGCGGAAAGGGCGCCGCAAAGCGGGGTGCGGTGTTGAGCGGGCGTACGAGCCAGGGTCGAGATGGCGGCGGCGGCGCGGCCCGCGTCGCCGCCCCGGTCGGGGCCCGGCGGCGCCCGCATGACCTGCGCGCGGCGGGGGGCCGC
>JAYRLX010000459.1:0-2885 GCA_041905125.1 Caulobacter sp.
CGACAGCGCCTCGGGCGGCGTGGGGTCGCCGAACTTGCGCCACAGCGTCCAGAGGAAGGCGACCGCGGGCGCCAGCAGGATCGCCGCCAGCACCCCGCCGACCTTGGCGCGGCGCGAGGCGCTCCAGCCCAGCGCCGCCAGGATCAGGAAATTGACGGCAGCGTCCTCGAAGAAATCGGCGCTGTCGGCCAGCAGCGACACCGAGCCGATCTTCAGCGCCACCGCCATCTCGACGCCGAAATAGGCGAGGTTCAGCAGGGCGACGAGGCGCACAGCGGAGCGGAACTGGGGCGATGGCGTCATGGGCGAGGCGTAGCACTTCGCGCCGGACAAAAGAACGGCCGCCTTCCAGGAGGAGAAGGCGGCCGAGTCATTGGGAGGAAACGCCCCCGAAAGGGCTGAATTCCATATAGACGTTTGAAACGGTCCCGACAACGTTGTCAGGGAAATTATTTCTCGAAGCGATGAAATCGTCTGATCCGCTCTCCCGGCGCGACGCGAGGCGTCGGGCCAGGAGGGCGAGAACGGCCTTACTTCTTCTTCGCGGCCTGGACCTCGATCTCGACCAGCATGCCGTCCTGGACCAGCGAGGTGATCTGGCTGGTGATGCGGGCGGGCTTGTTGGGCTGGGTCGCGGTGCCGAAGTAGGTCTTGTAGCCCTCCATCATGCCGGCGAAGTCCATCTTGCCGTCCTTGGCGGGGTCGCCGACCAGCAGGACGCGCATCATCACGACGTCGGCCATGGTCGCGCCCTGGGTCTTCAGGGCGGCCTCGATGCGGCCCAGCACGCCCAGGGTCTGGGTCTTGGTGTCGCCGAACTTGGCCACGCCCGTGGCCTTCTCGTCGATGACCGGCGGAGTCATGCCGGAAACGTAGATGGTGTCGTAGCCGGCCGGCACGGTCACGACGCTGGCGATGGCCGCTTTCGCGTCGCCGCCGCGGACGATCTCTTGAGCGTGGGCGGCGCCGGCGATGGCGCAGAGGCCGGCGGCGAGGGCGATCAGGCGTTTCATGGGTCTCTCCCGTTAGATGAGGTTAGTGGGCCTGCAGGCCGCGGGCGTTGGCTTGGGCCTTGGCGGCCGCGCGGGCGGCGGAGACGTCGGCCGGCTTGATCCCCGACGCCTTGTTGCTCCACGACGAGCGCACATAGGTCAGGATGGACGCCAGATCGGGATCGGTCAGGTCGTCCTTGAAGGCGGGCATGCCCGCGCGGCCGTTCAGGACCGTGGTGATCACCACCTTGGGCGGGCCTTGGACCAGGACCGAGCCATCCAGCGGCGGAAAGGCGCCCTTGACGCCCTTGCCGGTGGCCTGGTGACAGGCCGAGCAGTTGTCCATGAACAGGGACTTGCCGTCGGCGGACGCGATCGCCGGCGCGGCGAGGCCGCCAGCGAGCGCCAAGGCGGCGAGACGATAGGCGAAGGTCATGCGTTTCCCCGGTACTGTCTTACGCTTGCTGGACGCGGGCGTGGATCTTGGCGATCTGCTGCCAGGCCGACTCGATGGCGCCCGCCTGCCAGCCGCCTAGGTAGCTCAGGTGCTCGCCGGCCAGATAGAGGCGGCCGTCGGGCTCGCAGAGAACCGGATAGGCTTCCTTGCGGCCGGTCGGGCTCCATTCGGCCCAGCCGCCCAGATTGTACTCGGCCAGGTGCCAGCTGAACGAGAAGGCGTTCTCGAAGCTCTCGGCGTATTCGGGGAAGATCTTCTGGCCGGCGGCCACCGCGAAGGCGGCGCGGTCGGCGGGGCTCTTGGCGCTGATCCGCGCCGCTTCGCCGCCGAAAGCGTAATAGCCCAGCAGCACGCCCTTCTGTCCCTGCCAGCCGTACGAGGGCAGGGTGATCGAGTTGATCCCCGGCAGGTCCGTATAGACGTGGCCGCCGTAGATGTGATGCTTCTCTTCCCAGAAGCGGTTCTTCATCTGCAGGCCGATCTTGTTGACCGGCGCGTAGGAGACCCCGGCCATCGCGGCCTTGAACGGCGCCGAGGCGTCGAGGTCGATCTGCTTCAGCACGCTGAGCGGGATGGTGCACAGGCAGTAGTCGGCCGTGACCTCGCCCGCCTTGCCGTCCGCGCCCTTGAACGAGACGGTCACGCCGCTGGGGGACTGCTTGACCTTCTCGACGACGGTCGAGTAGCGGATCATCGGCCCGACCTGCTTTTCGAAGCCCTTGGCGATCTGGTCCATGCCGCCGATCGGCTGCAGCATGGTGCGCTGCTGCTCATAGCCGGTCACCGAGCTGAGAACGCGCCAGGCGTTGCTGTCGAGCACGTCCTTGAAGGCGAACGGCGGCAGCTCCTTGCCAGGACCCGGATCGACGCCGGCGCCCGGATGCACCGAGAAGCCCCGGCCTTCGGTGCCCTTGTAGGTCAGGTCCGTCTTGGACAGGCGACCTTCATTGACCAGGTAGGCGATGAACTTCTCGCGATCGAGGCCCGAGAGCGGAGCGTCCAGCTGCCCTTGGCTGGCGGCCTTGGCCACCACCTCCGCCGTATAGCCGCGGATGTCGGCGGCGATCTCGCCCTTGCGCACCGGCTTGCCGGCTAGCGGGCCCGAGGCCTTCTCGAAATAGACGTAGGAGGCGTCGTTGTCGTTGACGAAGCTCTCCAGCTGAACGCCGAACTGCTTGGTGTAGTGCAGGGTCGAGCGGTGGTGGTACGGGATGCGCCATGGACCGTGGTTGATGTAGTGGCCCTCGTCGAACTCGCAGGTCTGGGTGTTGCCGATCAGGTCGGTGTGCTTGAAGCCCTTGCGCGCGGTCTGACAGCGGCCGCCGGCGAACGACCGGGCCTCAAGCACCTGCACCTGATAGCCAGCCTTGCTGAGCTCGTAGGCGGCGGTCATGCCTGCCAGGCCCGCGCCCAGGATCACGATCTTGGTGTTCTTG
>JAYRLX010000038.1:0-16301 GCA_041905125.1 Caulobacter sp.
AGCAGCCGCCCCTCGACGCGATCGGGGGCGGCGTGAACGATCTCGACGCCCATCAGGGCGGCGAACGGCAGAAGGTCGAGGTCGAAGACGGGCGTGCTCATGAAAGCATCTGACGCCCGCCTCGCCCCCGGACGCAAGCGTCAGTGTGAACCGCGCTCGCTGTCGAGATGAGCCATCATCGCTTCTGCGTAGCGGGTCCCCGCCACATGCCCGCGCCTCTGCGCGCCTTCGTGGATTTCGTGAAGGCGGAGCGATCAGCTTATGGTTATACAGTTTGAACTAAACAAAACTCCACCTAAAGTCGTCTGGCGATTCGTAAAGGTTGCGGCGACGCCGCGGTGAGTTGTTGGAGTAGCGATGGCGGTTGTCAGCTCCGATCCGTCGGCCCTGTCCAGCCTGGCGCCGAGCCGGATCGCCGCCCTCAGCGGCGCGACGATCGCCGCCGCCCCGCCCTCGGAGTTCGCCAGGCTCACCTCGCAGCAGGTCGCGGCGATCAGCGCGACGGCTATCGCCGCCCTGACTCCCGAACAGTTCGCCAGGTTCGGCGCCAGCCAGCTGGCGGGCCTCACGGCCTCACAATTGCCTCGACTGCCCGCGGTCGCCTTCAGCAGCACCCAGCTGATGGTGCTGAACCAGGCGCAGGTTTCGTCGTTGTCGCGCACGCAGATCCAGGCGCTGAGCACCGAGGCGCTCGACGGGCTGCGCATGACCCAGATCGCGGTCCTCAGCGCGACGAACTTCTCCGCCTTGAGCGCGACCCAGGTCCAAAGTCTGTCGGCGGTTCAGCTACGCGCGTTGAGCGCGGCTCAGCTGCGCGGTCTTTCGGCCGCGGACATGGCGGAGTTCACCGTGGATCAGGTCGCAAGCCTGACCCCCGCTCAACTTGGCGCGCTGGCCCCGACCCAGGTCGTGAGCCTCTCGAGCAGCCAGATCGGAGCCCTGACCCCGACCCAGTTCGCGGGTCTTTCGGCGGCGACCATTCGGGCCCTTCCGCCCGAGACCATCACCCTCACCTCGGCGAGCCAGTGGTCCGCGGCCACGCCGGGCCAGCTCTCGTCCCTGACCTCGACCCAGATGAACGCGCTGGGCGATCGCAAGGCCGCCTTCAGCCCGACCCAGATCCGCGCCCTTTCGGCGACGGAGCTTGGCCGCGCCGGCCCCGCGTTCCTGGACGCCCTGACGCCGACACAGCTCAAGGGCCTGAACGCCGGCCATGGCGCGGCGCTCTCCGTCACCGCGATCACCGGTCTCGACACCACGCAGCTGGCGGCGCTGGATCCCGCGGCGCTCGGTGGTTTGTCGCCTAACGCCTTCTCGGCCCTGAACGCGACCCAGGTCGGCGCGCTCAGCGCCAGCCAGATCGCCCGCCTGCGCGGCGAACAGCTGAAGGCCTTGAACGGCGAGGACTTCAACGAGTTCACCCGCGCCCAGCTGAAGGCTTTCACGGCCACCCAGATCCGCGACCTGCCTCCCGAACGGCTGGCCGCCCTGACCGACGAGACCTTCGCGGCCTTCACGCCCTCCCAGCTCAAGGCGCTGACGCCGCTGCAGCTGAAGGCGCTGTCGCGCAGTGATCTCGCCGCCCTGTCGACGGAACAGGCCCAGGCGCTGACGGCGGTGCAGATCGCCGCGCTTTCGGGGACCCAGCTGGCCGCGCTGCGGCAAGCCGGGCCGCTTTCCCAGGGCCAGCTCTACGGCATCACCGCAACGCAGCTCCACGCCTTCACCCCGACCGATATCGGCAGCCTCAGCACCACGGAAATCCGGGGCCTCAACGGCCAGCAGATCGGCGGCCTGACGTCGACCGCCCTGGCCGCCTTCACCCAGGACCAGGTGGACAGCCTGACCAGCAACCAGCTGCGCGGGCTGACGGCCACCCAGCTGAGCGGCCTCGACGACACCGACGTCGGGCAACTGCGTCCCACTCAGATCGCGCTGCTCGATGGGACCCAGATCGGCGCGATGGCGCCGCACCTGTCGACCGGGATCATCGGCGGTCTCACCGCGACGCAGGTCTCGAAGATGTCGGTGACCGCGCTGGACGCGCTCTCGTCGACGCAGATCGCCGCCTTCGGATCAACCCAACTGCGCGCCCTGACGGCGGATCAGATTGGCAAGCTGCCGTCCGACATCCCCGCCGCACTCAGCGCCACTCAGATCGCATCGCTCACGGCGCAGCAGCTCGGCGCCCTATCGCCGGAAAATTTCGGCCGCCTGTCGCTCGACGGCCTGGCGCGGCTGGACGCGAACCAGTTGAGGGGCCTCACCGCGACCCAGGGCCGAAGCCTGACGTCCGCCCAGCTCGGCGTCTTCAACGGAACCCAGATCACCGCTCTGACCTCCAATGTGATCGGCGCGTTGTCGGCCGAAGTCGTGGGGGACCTCTCGGCCGCGCAGTGGGCCAACCTCAGCACCGTCCAAGCGCAAGGCCTGACCCAGACCCAGCTCCTGGGCCTTGACGCCGATGACCTGCGGAAATTGTCCGCCACGCAGTGGGCGGCGTTGCGATCGACCCAGATCGCGGGCCTCTCCGCCACGGCGATCGCCGCTCTGGACGCCGACCGGCTCGCCCTGCTGACGCCAACCCAGCTGTCGGGTCTTTCGCCCAACGCCTTCTCGGCGCTCGACGCCTCTCGCGTCGCCGTCCTCTCGACCAGTCATATCGCCGCGCTGACGGCGACGCAGCTCCGCAGCCTTTCGCCGGAGGACATAGCCGAGTTCAGCACCACGCAGATCGGCGCGATCAATGCCTCGCAGATAGCCGCCCTGCCTTCGACCGACGTGGCCGCGCTCAGCGCGAGCCAGGTGGCGGCCCTCGGCGCCAACCAGATCCGAGCCCTGGCGCCGTCACAGATCTCGGCTCTGCGCCCAACCCAGCTGAACGGCCTGTCCAGCAGCCAGTTGGCGGCCTTGAGCTCCGTTCAGCTGGGGGCGTTGGCGACCGACGCCCTGGCGGCCCTGACCGCGACGCAGGTCGGCGCCTTGACCTCCGCCCAGGTGGCCGGTCTCAACGCCACGCAAGCGGCGAACCTGACCGGCGAACAGCTCGCAGGCCTGTCCAGCACGCAAGTGGGAGGCCTGAACGGAAGCTTCCTCGCCGCGCTGAGCCCGACGGCCTTCTCGGCGCTTACGGCGACGCAGGTCGCGCGCCTGTCGACGACGCAGCTTCAGAACCTGACTGCGACCCAGGTCAGCGCCCTGTCGACCAGCGACTTCGCCGAGCTCTCAACGACCCAGGTGAGCGGCCTGGCCCCTTCGCAGATCGCCGCGCTTTCGGTCACGAACCTGACCTCGCTCTCCACCACGGCGCTCGCGGGATTGTCGGCGAGCCAGTTCGGCGGCCTGACCAGCGCCCAGCTCGCCGCCCTGCCCGACAGCGCCGTGAAGACACGCATCGGCCAATTGACCCCCAGCCAGATCGCCGGCGTCTCCTCCACCCTGATCGCCAGCCTGTCGACCACCGAGGTCGCCGCGCTCAGCGCGAGCCAGGTCGGCGCGCTCTCCGCGACGGCCCTCGCGGCGCTGGGGACCAGCGGGCTGGCGAACCTGACCTCGACCCAGGTGACCGGGCTTTCAACGACGCAGGTCGCCAGTCTCGACGCCAACAGCTTTGGAAGCCTGTCGGAAACCCAGGTCGCCGCGCTGTCGGCCGCGCAGATCGGCGCGGTGCGCGGGGAAATCCTTTCGGCCTTGAACGCGACGCAGTTCGCCCGGCTGACGGCCAGTCAGGTGCGCGGCCTGACCTCCACCCAGATCGAGCAGTTCAGCGCCGCCGACATCGGCGAGATCACCGTCACTCAGATCGGCGGACTGAGCCCGCAGCAGATGGAGAACTTCTCCGCGGCCGACATTTCCGCCCTGACGGCGACGCAGGTCGCCGCGCTGACCGCGGCGCAGATCGCCGCCCTGACGCCGGTGCAGGTGCGCGGCCTCAACCCCACGGACGTGGCGGAGCTGAGCCGGACGCAGATCGCCGCCCTGACATCCAGCCAGATCGGCGCCCTGTCGATGAGCGCCATCGGCGCGATGTCGGAAGACCAGTTCGGCAACCTCAGCGCAAACCAGGTGCGCGGTTTTACGGCCGAGCAATTGACCGCCTTTGGCGCGAGCGGGCTGGCGCGCTTCTCCGGCGCGCAATTGGGCGCGCTCACGACAACCCAAGTGGGTCAGTTGCCGGCCGCCTCGATCGAAGCTCTCAACGCCACCCAAGTCGGCCAGATCATGCCGAGCCAGATCCCAGGCTTCACAGCCGCCCAGATCGCCGCCTTCAAGCCCAGCCAGCTCAGCAGCCTGTCTCGGGCGCAGATCAACAAGCTGACCGCCGCGCAGCTCGACGCGATGGCGCGGGGCCAGTTGGAGGCGATCGGCCTCTAGGCTGTGGCGCCGGCGCATCGTCACGCGGCAGTCGCACGCCTGTCGCGGAGTCGTCTTGGAGGGCGCCTATGCCCGCCCCATCGCATTTGCGTTTGGGGGATAGGGTACGATGCAATCGAAGACTTTCCAGGCGTTCAGTGGTCGGAAGGCCGCGCTCTGGTGCGGCGCGGCTTGCGCGGCGCTGCTGGCCACGGGCGCCAGCGCGGCCGAGACGGCGGCCGCTCCGGCTCCGGCCGCCGCCCCGCCGACCGAAGACAACACCGCCGTCGAACAGCTGATCATCACCAGCCAGCGCGAGACGCGCTCGGCCGTGGCGATGGAAGCCCAGCAGATCCAGCGCGTCCTGCCCGGCGCCAGCCCGCTGAAGGCCATCCAGTTCCTGCCCGGCGTCGTCTATCGGACCGCCGATCCGTGGGGCAACAACGAGCAGAACCTGTCGCTGTTCGTCCACGGCTTCTCGACCCAGCAACTGGGCTACACCCTCGACGGCGTGCCGCTGGGCGACCAGCAGTACGGCAACTACAACGGCCTGTCGGTGTCGCGCGCCGTCACCAGCGAGAACGTCTCGCGCGTGACCCTGTCGTCGGGCGCCGGCTCGCTGGGCGTGGCCTCGACCAGCAACCTGGGCGGCGCCATCGAAACCTTCAGCCGCGATCCGTCGGCCGAGCGCGGCTTCAACCTGCGCCAGACGCTGGGCAGCTATGACACGACCCGGACCTTCGTCCGCTTCGACAGCGGCGAGATGGCCGGCGGCTTCAAGGGCTACGTCTCGTACCTGCGCCAGGACGCCAAGGCCTGGGACTTCGACGGTCACCAGCGCGGCCACCAGGTGAACCTGAAGTTGGTCCGCGAAGGCGATAAGGGCGAACTGACCTTCTACGCCGACTGGCAGATGAAGGTGGAGCCGAACGAAGACGCCACCGCCATGGGCAACCAGCAGACCGCGGCCGCGCAGAACTTCACGCCCTACACCCGCGCCTTCATCTATCCGGATCTGGATGCCTGCAAGGCCAACTTGACGGGTGGTCCGGGCACCCCGCCGCCAGCCCAGGGCAACAACTTCTCGAACTGCTTCAGCGCGGCCCAGCGCGAGGACATCCTGTCGTACATCAAGTACGCGTGGCGCCCGACCGAGACCCTGACCTGGACCAACCAGGTCTATTATCACTACAACTTCGGCCGCGGCATCGTGGCCGGCCCCGTCAACACCGCCGGCCTGCCGGGCCTGTTCGCGACCTACTATCCGAGCCTCGTGGTCGGCTCGACGACCAGCACCGCGACCCTGACCAACATCGTCAATCTGTTCGGCGGCAGCGGCTATGCGGTGCGCACCACCGAGTACCGGATCAACCGTCCGGGCGCGCTGTCGACGGTCGAGTGGACCCTGGGCGACCACCAGATCAAGGGCGGCGTCTGGTTCGAGCACAACGAACCGGCGCAGCAACGCGCCTGGTATCCGATGACCAAGGAAAACAACGACCTGTCGCCGTACGACGTGCCGCGCGGCAAGAAGGTGCTGACCCAGTACGCCGCCGAGTTCTTCACCAACGACATCCAGCTGCACCTGCAGGACCAGTGGCGGATTACACCTCAACTGCTGCTGCAAGCCGGCTTCAAGTCCAGCCTGCAGGACGCCACCGGCAAGTTCCCGGTCAACCAGCAGAACCTGCCGACCGTGGCGGTTCCGGTCCGCTATCCGACCGGCTCGATCACGTCGAACAAGTGGTTCCTGCCGCAAGCGGGCCTGCTGTGGGACGCGACCGACAACGAGCAGGTCTTCGTCAACGTCCAGCAGAACATGCGCCAATTCATCCCGTACGGCGCGGGCAGCGGCTTCTACGGCTTCTCGCCGTGGAGCCTGGGCACCCAGGCAGCCTTCGACCTGTTCAAGCAGACGGTGAAGCCGGAAACCTCGTGGACCTATGAGGCGGGTCTGCGCACGCGTCACGACGTCAGCTGGGGCCCGATCACCGGCGTTGAAGGCCAGATCAACGGCTACCTCGTGAAGTTCAGCAACCGCCTGCTGAACATCGCGCCCTACAACTTCATCAACCCGGCGCCGGCCATCCTTGCCAACGTCGGCGACGTGACCACCAAGGGCGTCGACATCGCCGGCACGCTGAAGTTCGGCGAGCACTTCCAGCTCTATAACGCCGTCTCGTACAGCCAGGCCAAGTACGACCAGAACTACCAAAGCGGCACGACCCTCGTGAACGGCGTCTCGACCCCGGTCACCGTGGCCACCGGCGGCAAGTTCGTCCCGCTGACGCCCAAGTGGATGAACAAGACGATCGCCCGCTTCAACTACGGCGCCTTCGACGCCCAGATCAGCGGCGACTATGTCGGCAAGCGCTTCGTCACCTATCTGAACGACCTCTCGGTCAAGTCGATGATGCTGGTCGACCTGCAGGCCGGCTACACCTTCGACATGGCAGATAAGGGCTTCGTGAAGGGCCTGCGCGTCACCGCCAACGTCACCAACCTGTTCGACAAGAAGGGCGTCTCGACGGCCGGCGTGACCAGCAACTCGGGCGGCTACACGGCCTTCCCGCAAGCCCCCCGCATGGGCTTCGTGACGGTGTCGGCGGACTTCTAGTTCGCCGGCCACGGCCGAAAACAAAAAAGGCCCGGCGGTCTCCCGCCGGGCCTTTCCTGTTTCAGCGTCCGAAGAGCGCTTAATCCTTGGCGCGTTCCACGTACGAGCCGTCTTCCGTCAGGATCACCACCTTGGTGCCCGAGGTGATGTACGGCGGAACCGTCGTCTTCACGCCGTTGCTGAGCACGGCGGGCTTGTAGGACGAGCTGGCGGTCTGGCCCTTCACCGACGGTTCAGTGTCGACGATCTCCAGCACCACGGTGCGCGGCAGGTCGATGGCGATCGGCACGTCGTTGTGGGTCGACAGGATGACGGTCATGCCTTCCTGCAGGTACGGGGCGGCGTCGCCGATCACGTCTTCGGTCGCCACGAGCTGGTCGTAGGTTTCCGGGTTCATGAAGTGGAAGCCCTCGCCGTCCTGGTACAGGAAGGTGTGGTTGCGGTCGTCGACGAAGGCGCGCTCGACCTGCTCGGTCGTGCGGTAGCGTTCCGAAACCTTCACGCCGTCCGAGATGCGGCGCATGTTCAGCTGGGTCACCGGGGTGCCCTTGCCGGGGTGGATGTTCTCGGCGCTCAGGACGACATAGAGCTTGCCGTCGAGATCGACGACGGAGCCTTTGCGGAGCGAGCTGGCTGCGACCTTCACGTAGTTACCGTCCTTGGTGGAAAGCGCGCGCGAGGCCGCGGGCGCGTTCGTGCTATTGATCCGTGAGCGCCCTCCTATAGCGAAAGGGCCAAAATCTCCAGTCTCTTCGGTTTAGAGCCCTTGCCGCACTCTTCCTCGACCTGGTGGCGCACAGACGTCCACCACGACCGCCGCCCCTTCCTGCTGGCGCGTAATCGCATCACCAAGGCCTTCCGCGCCTGGTTCGAGACGCAAGGCTTCGAGGAGGTCGAGACGGCAGCCCTACAGGTCTCGCCGGGGGCCGAGGCGCACCTGCACGCCTTCGCCACCGAAGCGCTGAACGCCGCCGGCGAGGCTTCGCCCCTCTATCTGCACACCTCGCCGGAATTCGCCTGCAAGAAGCTGCTGGCGGCGGGGGAGTCGAAGATCTTCAGTCTGGGCAAGGTATGGCGCAACCGCGAGCGCGGGCCGTTGCACCATCCCGAGTTCACGATGCTGGAGTGGTACCGCGCCGAGGCGCCTTACCAGACGCTGATGGACGACTGCGCGGCCCTGCTCGCCCTGGCCGCCGAGACGGCCGGAACAAAGCGCTTCGACTTTCGAGGCATGGACTGCGACCCCTTCGCCGCCCCTGAGCGCCTGTCGGTGGCCGAGGCCTTCCAGCGGCACGCCGGCGTCGATCTGCTGGCCAGCGTCGGCTCGGATGGCGCGACCGACCGGGACGCCCTGGCGACCTCTGCCCGCGCGGCGGGCATCCGCGTGGCCGAAGACGACACCTGGGCCGACATCTTCAGCCGGATCATCGTCGAAAAGGTCGAGCCGCGCCTGGGCGAAGGTCGCCCGACGATCCTGTGCGAGTATCCGATTCCCGAGGCGGCCCTGGCGCGGCCCAAGGCTTCCGATCCGCGGGTCGCCGAGCGCTTCGAGCTCTATGCCTGCGGCGTCGAGCTGGCCAACGCCTTCGGCGAGCTCACCGACCCCGTGGAGCAGCGCCGCCGCTTTGTGCTGGAGATGGACGAGAAGGCCCGCGTCTATGGCGAGCGCCATCCCCTCGACGAGGACTTCCTGACCGCCCTGGCCCACATGCCGGAAGCGTCGGGCTCGGCCCTTGGCTTCGACCGCCTGGTCCTCCTGGCGACCGGCGCCCGGCGGATCGAGGACGTCCTTTGGACGCCCGTGGCGGGATAGACGGCGAAAAATTTTCAGCGCCCCTCTTGAGTCCCGGCCGATTTCAACCAAACTTCTAACTGCGGGCCGGGCCCCTCTGACGTTTCGACGCTTCGCGTTGGGCGTGATGTCGGACCGCATCGAGTGCGCTCGATGCTGGGTCCTGGAGGCCGCTTACCCCCTCTGAGCCCCATCGCCCGGCATCGGCGCACTCTCCCCAACAGAGGAGAGCGACGACATGCCCCTGATGAACGCCCAGCAGCTTCGTGCGGAGATCGCGCGGCTGACCATGGCCATGCGCGAGGAAAGCGCACGGCCCAATCCGGACAAGGCCAAGATCCAGATCTGGAGCCTGCGACGGCAAAGCCTCCAGGAACGTCTGTGGACGATCGAACTGAACGCCGCCACCGCGCGGTGGGCCTGAGATCATGACCAAGGCCGTCAATGATAACGACAACGAGGAAACGCTGATGAACAACGCCCTGCGCAAGGCGCTCGCGCCGACCGACGTCTGGACGCCCCGCCAACTGGAGCAGCTCGACGCCGTGGTGGCGGCCTGCGCCCTGATCGCCCACGCCGATGGCGAAGTCTCGACCGAGGAGCGGGGGCGTATGCTGGACCGCATCCGCGGCCAGGCGGGGCTGATCCCGTTCGGCGTCGATGACGTGCTCGAAGCCTTCGAGGCCCTCGACGCGCGGTTCGAGACGCGCCCGGAGGAGGCTCGAGCGGAGGCGGAGATGATGATCCGTCAGCTGAAGGGGCGGGCGGAGGCCGTGGAGGTCGCCGCCGCGGCGGTGGCGGTGTCGATCGCCGACGGCGGGCTCGAGGCCGAAGAGCGCCAGGTCATCCTCGACATCTGCGCGTGGCTCGGCGTCGCGCCAGCCCAGTTCGACCTGTCGCACTAGACGCGTAAGCGACCGACAGGCTTGACCCGACGCAACCGCCCGGGTCCTCCTCTGGTCAAATTCGATCAAGGGGCACGGCCATGGCTCGGTTGAAGGCGCACGTCGAACGTCACGCGGTGTCGCGGATCGGCTGGCTGCGCGCCGCCGTGCTGGGCGCCAATGACGGCATCGTGTCGACGGCGGCGCTCGTCGTCGGCGTCGCGGCGGCGGAGACGACGCGCGGCGCGGTCCTGCTGGCCGCCGGCGCGGGCCTGGTCGCCGGCGCGATGTCTATGGCGGCGGGCGAATATGTCTCCGTCAGCTCCCAGGCCGACAGCGAGGCCGCGGACTTGGCGCGCGAGCGCCAGGAACTGGCGACGCAGCCCGAGGAGGAGCTGGACGAGATGACGGCGATCTACGTCGCCCGAGGCCTGACCCCGGACCTGGCCCGCCAGGTCGCGGTCCAGCTCAACGCCGGCGACGCCTTGGCCGCCCATGCGCGCGACGAGTTGGGCATTTCCGAACATCTGGCGGCTCGCCCCGTGCAGGCGGCCCTGACTTCCGCGGCGACCTTCGCCGTCGGCGCGGCAATGCCGCTCGCGGTGACGGCCGTAGCGCCACTCCCGATCATGATCCCCGTCGTGACGGCCGCCACCCTGCTCGCGCTCGCGGCGCTGGGCTGGCTGGGAGCCCGCACAGGCGGCGCGCCGCCGCTGAAGTCGGTGATCCGCGTGACGTTCTGGGGCCTGCTGGCCCTCGCCGCCACCGCTCTGATCGGCAAGGTGTTCGGCGCGGTGGTCTAGACTGGCAAAGGCCGCGGCTTGCGGTGCTCGTCGATGGCCACGAAGGTGAAGACACCTTCGGTCACCTTGTGCGCCTGCTCCCCGTCCCGGCGGCGACGCCACGCCTCGACGGCGACCTTGAGAGAGGTGCGGCCGGTGTGGATCACCTTGGCGAACAGGCTGACCTCATCGCCGACGAACACCGGGCTGATGAAGGTCATGCCGTCGATGGCGATGGTGGCGCAGCGGCCCGCCGCGCGGTGAAAGGCGATCGAGGCCGCGGCCAAGTCCATCTGGGACAGCAGCCAGCCGCCGAAGATGTCGCCTTCGGGATTGGTGTCGGACGGCATGGCGATGGCGCGCAGCACCGGCGCCTCATTTGGCCACTCGGCCTTCTCCCAGGCCTTGGCGAGGGTTTCGGCCCGTTGGCTGGGCGGCACGCCGTCGTCCACGGCTTAGTGGCCGCCAGCGCCTTCGTAGACGCCCGGCGCGAGTTGCTCGTCCTCGTCGCCCTCGGCCGTCGCCGCGACGAAGCGACGATCGCAGTAGGGGCAGTCGACGAAGCCGGCCGCGCCCATCTCAAGCCAGACGCGCGGGTGGCCCAGGGCGCCGCCGACGCCATCGCAGGCGATGCGGTGGGAGCGGACCATGATCGTCTCCGGCGCGGGACCGGCGATCGCCGCTGGGTCCATGGCGGTCGGAACGGTCGCGTTGGCGGGCGTATTTTTGGCCTTGGCCATCTTCGGAGTCCTCGAATTCGGATCGCGGCCTTGGCGTCACCGCGAACGAGGCATACCTATGCGACGCCGAAAGGCGCCGTCAATCGACGCGCGCCTCCGGGGGCCCTTCTCGCGGCGTTTCCGGCCTCGCCGTTTGCATTCTGGACGATCCATGGACCTGCCCGCCTACGCCATCGAAGCCGAAGGCCTCTACAAGACCTACGCCGGCACCAAGACCTCGCCGGAGAAGCGGGCGCTGAACGGCATCGACCTGAAGATCCCGCGCGGCTCGATCTTCGGCCTCCTGGGTCCCAACGGCGCGGGCAAGTCGACCTTCATCAACATCCTGGCGGGGCTGGTCCGCAAAAGCTCGGGCACGGTGCGGATCTGGGGCCGCGACATCGACCAGCGCCCGCGCGACGCCCGCGCGGCGATCGGCGTGGTGCCGCAGGAGCTGGCCGCCGACGTCTTCTTCACCCCGCGCGAGTCCCTCGAAGTCCAGGCCGGCTTCTATGGCGTTCCCAAGCGCGAGCGCCGCACGGACGAGCTGCTGAACGCCCTGGGTCTCGGCGACAAGGCCGGCGCCTATGTTCGCCAGCTGTCGGGCGGCATGAAGCGACGCCTGATGGTCGCCAAGGCCATGGTCCACCAGCCGCCGGTGCTGATCCTCGACGAGCCCACCGCCGGCGTGGATGTCGAGCTGCGCCGCCAGCTCTGGCAGTACGTGACCGGTCTGAACGAGCTTGGCGTTACGATCGTTCTGACGACCCACTACCTGGAAGAAGCCCAGGAGCTCTGTGACCAGATCGCCATCATCAATCGCGGCGAGGTGGTGGCCTGCGAGCCGACCGGGACCCTGCTGCGCCGGATGGACAGCCGCAACGTCGTGGTCACGCCGGAGCAGCCCGTGACGGCCGCGCCGGCCTTGGCGGGCTTCGACACCAAGCTGCGCGCGGGCGGCGCCTTCTCGGTCAGCTACCGCACCGGCCAGTCCAGCGTCGAACAGGTTCTGGCGGCCGTCCGGGCCAGCGGCGTGCTGATCAAGGACATCGCCACCGAGGATCCGGATCTCGAGGACGTCTTCGTCGCCCTGACCTATGGCGATCCGAACGCGGCCGACCCGACCAAGGACTAGTCAGCTCGTCTCCCGCCCAGCCGGCGGCGACAAACGCGCTTGCCAGGCTTGCCGCAGCGCGCCAGCTTCGCCGCGATTTGCGCGTGAGGGGTATGGCGATGCGGCTTCTGGGACTTGTTGTGGCGCTATGCCTGGGTCTTTCGACCTTGGCCCAGGCGCAGGAGGCCAAGCCCATTCCGGTCAAGGTCGTGGTGCTGACGACCTTCGAAATCGGCGAGGTGACCGGCGACCGGCCCGGCGAGTTCCAGCCCTGGGTCGAGGGCCTGCCGCTCAAGGAGACCATCGCGGTTCCCGGCCTGCGCCACGCCGCCCGCTGGTCGCCCGAGACAGGCGTGCTGGGCGTGATGACCGACATGCGCGCGCGGGCGCGGGAGAGCGTCGCCGCCCTGATCCTCTCCAAGCAGTTCGATTTCTCGAAGACCTACTGGATCGTGGCGGGCATCGCCGGCGTCGATCCCAAGGTCGCGTCGATCGGCAGCGCCGCCTGGGCGCGGTATGTCGTGGACGCCGATCCGATCTATGAGGTCGATGATCGCGAAATCCCGGCCGACTGGCCCTACGGCCTCTATTCGCTGGAAACCGACAAGCCGAATGTGAAGGGCTCCGCCCGGGGATCGTCCGGCATGGTCTGGGCGCTGAACTGGCGGCTCGTCGACTGGGCTTATGGCCTGACCGCGAAAACGCCTATCCCCGACAGCCCGGCCTTGGCGGGCTTTCGCGCGGCCTACGCCAGCGACGTCAACGCCGCCAAGCCGCCTTTCGTGCTGAAGGGCGAGGCGCTGGGCGCCACCCGGTTCTGGCATGGCGCGCGCCGCACGCAATGGGCCGAGGACTGGGTCCGCCTTTGGACCGACGGCGCGGGGACCTTCACGATGACCGACTGCGAGGACCAGGGCATCATGGATGTTCTCGATCTCTATGCGAAGGCCGGCAAGGTCGACTTCTCGCGCGTCCTGGTGCTGCGGACGGCCAGCAACTACTCGCGCGCGCCGACGGGCGCTCCCGAGTTCCCGCGCGCCTTCCACGGCGAGGGCGCCCAGGCCGCGTTCGACTCGGCCTACCGTGTGGGCTCGGTCGTGGTGCGCGAGCTGACAAGCCACTGGGATCGCTACGAGACCAATACGCCCAGCGCGGCGTCCGTTGGGGGAACGGTGAAATGATCGAGCGGATGTTCAAGCTGTCGGCGCAGGGAACCTCGGTGCGGACCGAGGTGCTGGCCGGTTTCACCACCTTCCTGACCATGGCCTACATCGTGATCGTCAACCCGACGATCCTGGGCCAAGCGGGCATGCCGATCGCGGCCGTCGCGGCGGCCACCTGCCTCGCCGCCAGCTTCGGCAGCATCCTGATGGGCCTGATCGCCAACTACCCGATCGCCCTGGCGCCGGGGATGGGGCTCAACGCCTACTTCACCTTCACCGTGGTCAAGGGCATGGGCCTGCCTTGGGAGACGGCGCTGGGCTGCGTCTTCCTGTCTGGCGTGGCCTTCCTGGTGCTGACGGTGGCGGGGGTCAGGCAACTGATCGTCGGCGCCATTCCGCGCCCGCTGTTCTCGGCCGTCGCCGCCGGCGTGGGCCTGTTCATCGCCTTCATCGGCCTCAAGGAGGCCGGCATCATCGTCGCCGATCCGGCCACGACCGTGGCGCTTGGCGATCTGACGAAGCCCAACGCCGCCCTGGCCATCCTGGGCCTTCTCGTCATGGGCGGGCTGATGGTCTGGCGGGTGAAGGGCGCGATCCTGATCGGCATCCTGGTCGCCGCCGTCGCGGGCTGGGCCCTGGGTCTCGCCAAGATCGTTCCTGGCGAGTACGGCCTGGCGGCTCTGACGGCCACGGCCTTCAAGCTCGATGTCCCCGCCGCCCTGCACCTGAACGGCGGCATGGGCATGGCGCTGGCCGAGGTGATCTTCGTCTTCCTGTTCGTCGACCTGTTCGACAATGTCGGAACGCTGGTCGCGGTGACCAAGAAGGCCGGCCTCGTCCAGCCCGACGGGACGATCCCGCGCCTCAACCGCATCCTGACCGCCGACTCGATCGCGACGATCGGCGGCTCGCTGGCCGGCACCTCGACGGTGGTCAGCTATATCGAGAGCGCCTCGGGCGTCGCCGCCGGCGGTCGCACCGGCCTCACGGCGATCGTCGTCGGCCTGCTCTTCCTGGTCACCCTGTTCTTCGCCCCGTGGGTCCAGGCCATTCCGGCGGCCGCCACGGCGCCGGCCCTGATCATCGTCGGCTCGATGATGATCGGCGCGCTGGTCGATGTGGACTGGGAGGATCCCGGCGTCGCGATCCCGGCGTTCCTGACCGTGATCGCCATTCCCCTGACCTTTTCGATCGCCAACGGCCTAGCCTTCGGCATCACCGCCTATGCCGGGCTGAAGCTGGTCAGGGGTCAGGCCCGCAAGGGCGACTGGCTGCTGTTCGTGCTGGCGGCCCTGTTCGTCGCCCGCTTCATCTACATGGGGGCGGCGTAAGCTGCTCCCCGCAAGACCGTTTGCGCCCCGGCCGCCTTTCGGCTAAGACCCGCTTCCCGCAAGGGATGCACCCGTAGCTCAGCTGGATAGAGCGTTGCCCTCCGAAGGCAAAGGTCGCACGTTCGAATCGTGCCGGGTGCGCCATTTTTATCATAAAAATCAATCGCTTGCCGCGCAAAAACTATTGCGGGCTGAGCGCATTGCTTTCCCCGGAAGCAGGCCGGAAGCAAGCTGGCTCCCCGCTATATCCGCGAAAGCGCCCCGACTTCATAAATCCGGAAGCAAGCCAAGCTCCTTAGACGCGTACAAGACAGGTACGCGCTAGCTTCGGACATTGCCGCCTCTCTCGGAAGGCGACGTCTTATTTAGAAAAGACTACCAAAGTCAGAGGCCTAAGCCGGCAAACCCGCTCCAGCCTAGTCATTGATTTTTTATCGCGATTTTTCCGCATGGGCAAACCAGTCACAGTAAGTGGGTCGCCGGTCGGCGGAAGATTGGCGCCAGCTGACAACATTTACTCAGCCTAAGGCCTGGTTGACCGGAGCTAGACTCTGAGCCAATGCTCCACTCACGCGTGCGTGACAATTCAGCGCCATATTGGCGAGATTTTTGTTTGACGCGCGCCTGTGGGAAATTTTGCGCATCCACGCGAGCGCATAATGTATAGCTTGGTCCATTAGATGAGAGATGTCCGCAGGCTCTGTATTGCGATTATATTATATTCAGCAACGTCAGTTTTTATGGGGACAATCTAATGAGTTCAGATAATCACAAAGGCCACGGAGCGTCTGATTTCGATTATATTACATATAAAGAATCCTTCCGGATGTCACGATTCGAATTCGAACTGAAAACTATATTTTCAGGATTTATGATACAGCTTCAGTGGGAATCGGCTATACAATTTGATGCATATACAACTGAAAATAGCCATGTCCAACCTTGGAAAATATACGCGCAGAGGCCGTACAAAGAGCAAACTGTAATTATCGATGCCTGGGTACCATCAATCATACACTTTCGCTCAGCTCAAGTTGAGTGGCGAACAGGAGCTGAAGGATCTCTTTTCGCAACCAAGGCAGATGTCGATACATATAGAGGCCTGATTGTGACCAGCTTCCAATTAATACGAGGCAATCCGCCGCAAATAGACAAGCGAATGGTTATTCAATAGATTAGAAATTAATTTGACTGCATTATTGTGCAAGGATTTTCATTTTCACATTGCTTCAATATGGCACACCTTATCGCTGCGCGCCTTGCGGGTGCAGCTACGCGCAGCTTTCACGTTAATCGCGTCAGGCCGCAGAGGTCGAATACTTGAAACACCTTAGGCGGCACCCTCACCAAATTTAAGCTGCCACGCGCCGGGATCCGTCGTCGAGTTGAGCGACGGCATCTCCCACACAGCACTGGTGCCGAGGGAGGTGCCGAACAGCGGTCACTGTGAACTTCGCCTTAGAGTCAGACTAGGGCATTTATCGCCTGCCCCCCCCCAGGTCAGGCGCTCGCCTTACATCTCTCGGAGGCTGGAGCGTGCGGGGCT
>JAYRLX010000460.1:0-2874 GCA_041905125.1 Caulobacter sp.
CGACAGCTCCTGCGGGTCCACCGGACGCGTCAGGATGTCGTTCACTCCGATCTCCAGCGCCTTGACCATGCGGGCGCGATCGTCGGGATCGACCAGGGCCAGCACCGGCAGGTGGCGCGTGCGCTCGTCCGACCGCAGGGCGGCGGTGAAACGCAGGCCGTCGAAGCCCTTGGCGGCGGCGTTGACGATCACCAGGTCGACGGGGCCGCTGGCGCTGACCTTGGCGGTCTCGGGATCGGTCTCGACCACCGGTCGGTGATCGGCGGCGAGCTCGCCGGCCAGGCGCTCGGCCTGGCGTTCGTTGTCGTCGACGACCAGCACCCGGCCGCCCAGGCCGTCCAGGCGGGCGGCGGCGCCGGCGATGACGCCGATGCGGCGGCCCGAGGCCTCGCGCTGGCGCAGTTCGTCGATCACCAGCTTGAAGCGGGTCAGGCTGCGCACGCGGGCGAACAGCATGACATCGTCGATCGGTTTAGTGAGAAAGTCGGAGGCGCCGGCCTCCAGGCCCTGGATCCGGTCGGCTCGGCCGTCCAGGGCGGTGATCATCACCACCGGGATGTGGCGGGTGGCGGGATCTTCCTTGAGCTTGCGGCAGACGGTGAAGCCGTCGAGGCCGGGCATCATCACGTCCAGCAGGATGATGTCGGGCGGATCGCGCCGCGCCATGTCGAGAGCCGTCTGGCCGTCCATGGCGGTGGAAACTTCATAGTACTCGGCCGCCAGCTTGGCTTCCAGCAGGCGGACATTGGCCTCGATGTCATCGACGACGAGGATCCGAGCGCTCATGCAGGCTGCCTCTCCAGAAGGCGCTTGATCGTTTCGAGGAAGTGAACCACCGAAATCGGCTTGGAGATATAGGCCTCGCAACCGCCTTCGCGGATACGCTCCTCGTCGCCCTTCATGGCGAAGGCGGTCACGGCGACCACCGGAATATGGGCCAGTTCCTCGTCTTCCTTCAGCCACTTGGTGACCTCCAGACCCGAGATCTCGGGCAGCTGGATGTCCATCAGGATCAGGTCTGGCTTGTTGTCGCGGGCGATGGACAGCGCCGACAGACCCTCGCGGGTCTGCAGGGTCTCGTAACCCTGGGCCTCGAGCAGATCATGAAAGAGCTTCATGTTCAGCTCGTTATCCTCCACGATGAGGACCTTCTTCGTCATCCTTACCCCGACCGTACGGTCATGTGGCGACGCCTGCGGATTCGCGCCACCTTCCAGAAGTTGTTCGCACAAATATCCTTAAGCGCCCGCTAATCGCTTTCAGAACGACCGCCAAGAGCCCATGGAACCTCGCCTTACCGATCTCCAGACCTGCGCCGTGAGCCCCAACGCCCCCTTGGTGATCGTCGATGTCGACGAGGTTCTGGCCCAGTTCATGCTCGGCTTTGGCGCCTTCATCGCTCGATACGGCTTCGAGCTGCGGGTGGATCGGTTCGCCCTGTTCCAGAACATCTATCGCCCTGGAGAGACCGAACACCTCGATCTGATCGCGGGCAAGGCCCTGTTCGACGATTTCTTCCGCGACGGGGCCGAGGATCTGCCGCCGGCGACCGGCGCGGCCGACGCCCTGGCCGACCTCTCGACCCGCGCCGAGGTCGTGATCCTGACCAACGCGCCCGAGCATGGCCGCCTGGCGCGCGCCCAGTGGCTGAAGACTCACGGCTTCGACTATCCGCTGATCATCAACACCGGGCCCAAAGGTCCGGCCGCGGCCGAGCTGGCGGCGCGCACCTCGGGCTCCGCCGTCTTCATCGACGATCTTTTACCGCAGCTGGAATCGGTGGCGGAAAGGGCGCCCACGGTTGGACGCTTCCAGATGGTCAGCGACGAGCGCCTGCGCCCGCTCGCGCCGTCCGCGCCCGACCGCCATGTCCGTATCGACGAATGGCCGCTGCTGAAGAGGGCCATCGAGGAGCGTCTATTCGCATGATCCGTTTTGGCATCGATTTCGGCGGCACCAAGATCGAAGCCGCCGCCATCGACGAGGCCGGGGCCTTTGTCGCGCGCGTGCGCAAGCCCAACCCTGGTGAGTATAAGGCCGCTCTGGAGGTGGTCGCCGAGCTGGTGACTGACGCTGAAGCCATGGCCGGCGCGTCTTGCGCGCGCCTGGGCCTGGGCATCCCCGGTTCGATCTCGCCCCGCACCGGCCTGATCCGCAACGCCAATAGCGTCTATCTGAACGGCCAGCGCTTCGGCGAGGACCTGGAGCAGCGCCTGGCTCGCCCAGTCCGCCTGACCAACGACGCCAACTGCCTGGCCCTGTCCGAAGCCGCGGATGGCGCCGGCGCCGGCGAAGGCGTGGTCTTCGCCGCCATCCTGGGCACGGGCTGCGGCGGCGGCGTGGTCGTGGACGGCAAGATCATTGACGGTCGCAATGGGTTCGCCGGCGAGTGGGGTCATTCCCCCCTGCCCTGGCCCAAGCCCGAGGAATATCCCGGCCCCGACTGCTGGTGCGGCCGCAAAGGATGCCTGGAGACCTGGATCGCCGGCCCCAGCTTCGCCCGCGACGCCGGCTTCCAGAACGGCCAGGCGACGATGGAAGCGATCGCCGCCGGCGACGCCTCGGCCGCCGCGGCGCTGGACCGCTATGTCGACCGTCTGAGCCGCGCCCTGGCCGTGGTCTGCGACCTGATAGATCCGGACGTCATCGTCCTGGGCGGCGGCATGTCCAACGTCGACGTCCTCTACGAGCGCCTGCAGGCCGCCATCGCGCCGCACGTCTTCTCCGACGTCTTCGAGACCCCGGTCCGGAAGGCCATTCATGGCGACAGCTCGGGCGTGCGCGGCGCGGCCTGGCTGTGGCCGCGGGAGCTTTAAGGACCGTCCGATGAAATCCCTGTGCCGCGACTGCGGGTGGACGGGCGAGGCCAAGGCC
>JAYRLX010000039.1:0-16238 GCA_041905125.1 Caulobacter sp.
AAGGGGAAGGGAGCTGTAGGCGCTAGAGCGGATGGAGAACCACTCCCCTTGACCTCCCCTGTCCCGCGCCGCACAACACGGCCAAACCAAACACGCGTTTGAGGGAGACTTCGGCATGGCGGACATCCGCTTCGACGGCAAGGTGGCGATCGTAACGGGCGCCGGCGGCGGGCTTGGCCGACAGCACGCCCTGGAGCTGGCGCGTCGCGGCGCCAAGGTGGTCGTCAACGACCTGGGCGGCAGCGTCGACGGCTCGGGCGGTTCGTCCGAGGCGGCCCAGAAGGTGGTCGAGGAGATCAAGGCGTTCGGCGGCGAAGCCATCGCCAACGGCTCGTCCGTGACCGACGACGCTGGCGTCGCTCACATGGTCAAGCAGGCCATGGACACCTGGGGCCGGATCGACATCCTGATCGCCAACGCCGGCATCCTGCGCGACAAGACCCTGACCAAGATGGAGCTGGCCGACTTCGAGCTGGTCATGCAGGTGCACGTGTTCGGCACCTTCAAGCCGATCAAGGCCGTCTGGGACATCATGAAGGCCCAGAACTACGGCCGCATCGTCGTGACGACCTCGTCGTCGGGCATGTACGGCAACTTCGGCCAGAGCAACTACGGCGCGGCCAAGATGGCGGTGCTGGGCCTGATGAACACGCTGAAGCTCGAGGGCGCCAAGAACGACGTGAAGATCAACGCCATCAGCCCGGTCGCGGCCACCCGCATGACCGAGGGCCTGATGCCGCCCGAAGTGCTGGCCAAGCTGGCGCCGGAATATGTCACCCCCGGCGTCGTCTATCTCTGCTCGGAAGAAGCCCCGACCGGCGCGATCCTGACCGCCGGCGCCGGCGCCTTCGCCCTCTCGCGCATCTACGAGACCGAGGGCGTCTACCTGGGCGAAGGCGGTCTGTCGGCGGAAGAGGTCCGCGACAGCTGGGACAAGATCACCGACGAGGCCGGCCAGAAGGCTTACTTCAACGGCGGCGAGCAGGGTCAGAAGTTCTTCCGAAAGATGGCGGGCGGTTGACCCGGCGTAAGCATTCGCGGTCAATTGTCAGGCTAAAAGCATAGTTTTGACATAACGACGATTGATCTGGGGCCCTCGCGGCCCCAGATCTTTAACGAAACTGATAAAATTCACGCCTCGATCAATTTAGGGCAACATTCTTTCCGCAGGTGCGTTAAAGCGGCGCCCAAAGGCGCCGTCGGGTGATCGACGAGCCTCGAAATTTAACAAGGTCGTCAGTCCCATGTCTTTTACGCGTAACCGCCTCGCCGCCGGCGTCGCCCTCGTGACCCTCGTCGCCGCCACCCAGGCGTCGGCCTCCGCTTTCTATCTGCAAGAACAGTCGGTGCGCGGCACCGGTCGCGCCTATTCGGGCGAAGCCGCCGACAAGGGCGTCGGCAGCCTGTGGTGGAACCCCGCCTCGATCGCGGGCATCGACCGCAGCGAGGTCGCCTTGGGCGTGAACGCCATCCAGGTCAATTCCAAGGTCGTCAACAACGGCTCGACCATCACGCGCCCGGTCCCGCCGGCCGGCCTGACCACGCCGATCGGCGGCGCCGGTACGGCCTTCGACCCGATCAATGACGGCGTGGTCCCGAACCTGGGCGGCGCGTTCAAGATCAACGACAAGCTGTCGCTGGGCATGGCCGTCTCGGCCCCCTACAACTTCACCACCGAGTACAACACCGACGCCTTCACGCGCTATGACGCCCTGAAGTCGCACCTGCGCACGATCAACATCGACACCGTCGTCGCCTATCGCGTCAACGACATGCTCGACCTGGGCGTCGGTTTCACGGCGCTCTACGCCGACGCGACCCTGACCAACGCCCTGCCGAACATCTCGCCGCTGCAGGCCGACGGCAAGCAGTCGCTGAAGGGCGACGGCTGGGCCTACGGCTACACCGTGGGCGCCCAGCTGCATCCGTCCAAGAGCCTGACGATCGGCGCCAGCTACCGCTCCAAGATCGACCAGAAGCTGGACGGCACCGTCGCCGTCTCGGGCCTGCTGGCCCCGATCCCGGCCGCCAACAACTTCTCGGTCGACGGCCAGGCCAAGATCACCCTGCCCTGGATCGCCAATGTCGGCGCGCGCTGGGCGGTGAACGACCAGTGGACCCTGAACGCCCAGGTCAGCCGCGTCGGCTGGGGTGAGTTCGACGCCATCCGCGTCAGCTTCCCGGGCGGCGGCTCGACCAGCGTCCAGAACTACAAGGACGTGACGACCTACGCCGCGGGCGTCGACTACCAGGCCTCGCCGCGCCTGACCCTGCGGGCCGGCGTCCAGTACGACCCGACCCCGACTCCGGACGTCGGCCGCACCGCCCGCGTGCCGGACGGCGATCGCATGATGTACGCCGCCGGCGCCACCTGGGCGGCGAAGGACAACCTCAAGCTCGACGCCGCGATCAGCTACATCAGCTTCGACGACAGCGAGATCAACCGCACCGACGTGACGGCGACCAGCTCGACGGCTCGCCTGAAGGGCGACGTCACCGGCTCGGCCGTCGTCCTGTCGGCCGGCGCGCGCTACAGCTTCTAAGCGCCGCGAACGATCCAAGAGAAAGCCCGCCAGGAGCGATCCTGGCGGGCTTTTTCGTGGCCTATCCGACGGCTTCCCAGAGCGTCTTCGCTGCGGCGACGAACACCTGAGCCGCCTGGCCCTTGGGTTCGCTGACCACGGCTGGCGAACCTTCATCGCCGCCGATCCGCACGCCCATCTCGATGGGCACGCGGCCCAGCAGCGGGACCTTCAGGCGCTCGGCCTCGGCCACGCCGCCGCCCTCGCCGAAGATCGGGATCGGCGCGCCGGTCGAGGGATCGGCGAAGAAGGCCATGTTCTCGATCAGCCCCAGGATCGGCGTCGCGGTCTTTTCGAACATCACCGCCGCGCGACGGGCGTCGATCAGGGCGATCTCCTGTGGCGTGGTCACCAGCACGACGCCGTCGATGCGCAGCTTCTGCACGAGGGTCAGCTGGATGTCGCCGGTGCCCGGCGGCAGGTCGACGACCAGCACGTCCAGAGGCGCCTTCTCCGAGCCCCAGGCGACGTCGTGGATCATCTGGCGGACCGCCGACGAGGCCATCGGCCCGCGCCAGATCATCGCCTTGCCCTCGTCGACGATGAAGCCGATCGACATCACCTTGACGCCGTGCGCTTCCAGCGGCTGCAGCTTCTCGTTCTCGAACAGCGGATCGCCGTCGACGCCCATCATTTTCGGCGCCGAGGGACCGTAGACGTCGGCGTCCAGCAGGCCGACGCGCAGGCCCTGCTGGGCGAAGGCGACGGCCAGGTTGGTCGAGACGGTGGACTTGCCTACGCCGCCCTTGCCCGAAGCCACGGCGATCACATGGCGGACGTGGGCGGGCTTTTCGGCTTCCGGCGGCGGGACCATGCGGGCCTGCGGATCCTCCGAGACCTTGGCGCCCTTGCGCACCCGGGTCGCGCCCTCGGCGGCCTGAGCGGTCAACACCACCTGGGCGACGTCGACGCCCGGCAGGGCGGCCAGGGCCTTCTCGGCCGCTTCGCGCACCGGGGCGTAGGTCGCGGCCTGGCTGGCGGGCACCTCCAGCATGAAGCCGGCGCGGCCGTTGCGAACGACCAGTCCCTGCACCAGTCCGGCGCTCGCCAGCCCTCGCCCGCTGACCGGGTCGGAGATGCGGTCAAGCGCCGCGCGGGCGTCGTCGAGGGTAGCGGGAGTTGCGCCGGTCACGTCAGTCAGGCCTCGTGTTGCGGGCCCTCATATCCGCGCCGTGACCCGGTTTTACAAGAGCGACCCCGTCCGTAAGGGGCTCAGGCCGACGCCTTCAGCAGGTCCATCACGTGATGCAGGCTGTCGGCGATGTGGACGCACTTGTCGTGCATCTCCTCGTTGGGATCGAGGATGTCTGGCACCATCACCGTCATCATGCCGGCCGCATGGGCGGCGCGGACGCCCGGGTGCGAGTCCTCCAGCGCCAGGCAGTAGCTGGGGTCCACGCCGATGCGCTGGGCGGCCAGCAGATAGGGATCGGGATTGGGCTTGTGACGCGTCACGTCGTGGTGGGCGACCACCGCGTTGAAGCGATGCAGCAGGTCGAACCGGCCCAGATAGCGCTCGACCGCCGCCATGCCGTTCGAGGTGGCGATGCCGCGCGGCAGACCGCGATCGTCGAGATAGTCGAGGATCTCGACCACCCCGGCCTTCAGCTTGGTCTCGGCCTCCAAAAGGTCCTCGACATCCGCCCAGACCCGCTCGAAATAGGCCTGCGCGGGGAAGGTTTCGCCATAGAGCTCCCGAAGCATCACGGCGCACTCGGGATTGGTCTTGCCCACCATCGAGGCGTAGGTCTCGCCGGTGAACTGGACGCCGAACACTGTCCCCGCCTCGATCATCGCCGCGCGGTAGACGATCTCGGTGTCCAGCAGCAGGCCGTCCATGTCGAAGACCACGGCGTCGACGCGGCGGGGAAAGCTCACGAGACGAACTCCTCGGCCTTGTAGCCTTGGAAATAGAGCAAGGTCGTCAGGTCGGTGTGATCGACCTTGGCGTCAGCCTGGGCCGCGACGATCGGCTTGGCGCGGTAGGCGACGCCCAGGCCCGCGGCCTCGATCATCGCCAGGTCGTTGGCGCCGTCGCCGACCGCCAGGGCGTCGGCGGGCGTGAGGCCCAGCGCCGCCGTCTCCTCGCGCAGCGCCGCCAGCTTGGCTTCCTTGCCAAGGATCGGATCGCCGACCTCGCCGGTCAGGGCGCCGTCCTGCTCGATCAGGGTGTTGGCGCGGTTCAGATGAAAGCCCGCCGCCTGCGCCACCCTGCTGGTGAAGAAGGTGAAGCCGCCCGAGACCAGGGCGCACCGCGCGCCATGCTGGGCCATGGTGGTCACCAGGGTCCGCGCCCCAGGATTTAGTTGGACGCGCTGGTCGTAGCAGCTCTGCAGGGCGTCGACCGACAGGCCCTTCAGCATCCCGACCCGCTCGCGCAGCGCGCCTTCGAAGGCCAGTTCGCCGCGCATCGCCCGTTCGGTGATCTCCGAGACCTGGGCCTTGACGCCCGCGAAGTCGGCCAGCTCGTCCAGGCACTCGACGTTGATGATCGTCGAGTCCATGTCCGCGATCAGCAGGCGCTTGCGGCGGTTCTCCGCCGGCTGGATGGCGAAGTCGATCCCCAGTTCGCCGACAATCTCCGCGACCCGCGCCTTGGCGTCCGCCGGCGCGACGTCCGTCGAGAGATCCACGGCGTCTGGGCCCAAAAGGATCGACGGCCCCAGGTCAAGGGCGCGAGCGACGGTTTCGGCCCCTTGGCCGACGAGCGTGATGGCGAGCATGCCGGGGCGCTAAGCCGTCCGCCCGCGCCCGTCAACCCGCGTCAACTAGGCGCCGATGCCGGTGCAGCGTTTCATCACGGCGATGCCGGCCTGTTTGCCGGCTTCGGCGGGGCTGGCGCCGGCCACATCCGACTTGACCGAGGCCATCAGGCCAGAGACGCCTGCCTCATAGACCTGGGTTGGGGTCAGACCCTGGGCCGCGCCCTCGGTAAAGGCTTCGTCCATCATCGCCTTGCCCTTCAGGCCTAAGGCGCTGAGCAGCGTCTGAGCCCCCTTGGCGTTGCTGCCCTTGGCGAACATCTCGGGATAGCCGTCGGCGACCTTGCCGATGATCATCAGCACCGCGCCGCAGCCGGCCTTCTCGCTGGTCTGCGCCGACAGGGTCGGCCCCGGCGGCAGAGGCGTGATGGTGGGAGGCGCAGGCCGGGTCTGAACCTTGGCGTTGACGTCGCCAGCGCTGGCCAGCGCTGGCGTAAACGCGACGGATGCGGCAAGGCTGAGCGCGATGAGATAGGACGGATGCATGAGTTCCCCCGAGTCTGAGAGTGACCTGCCCGGCACAACCGTAGATCATCAGCCGGAGCCTCGCATCTGGCTGATTGCAGGCCCGACCGCAAGCGGCAAGTCGGCCCATGCGCTGCGGCTGGCGGAACGCATCGGCGGCGAGATCGTCAACGCCGACTCCATGCAGATCTACGCCGGTCTGCGCGTTCTGACGGCCGGTCCCTCGCCCGAGGAGGTCGCCCGCGCCCCGCATCACCTGTTCGGCGTCGTCGACGCCGCGGTCGGCTGGTCGGTCGGACGCTGGCTGGAGGCCGCGACGACCGCGCTCTCCGAGATCGCCGCGCGCGGAAACCCTGCCATCGTTGTCGGCGGCACCGGCCTCTATTTCCGCGCCCTCACCCACGGCCTGGCCGATGTGCCGCCGGTGCCCGAGACTCAGCGCGAGATCTCCGGCCTGCTCTACGCCGCGCGGGGCGAGGCGGAATTCCGCGAGATCCTGAAGCCGCTCGACCCGGAGGCCGAGGCGCGCATCGAGGTCGGCGATCGCCAGCGTCTGGTCCGGGCCCACGCCGTGGCCATCGCCACCGGCAAGTCGCTGACCGCCTGGCAGACCGACACCAAGCCCGCTCTCGAGCCCGGCAGCTGGAAGGGTGTGGTGCTCGATCCGCCACGCGCTGAGCTCTATGCCCGCTGCGACGCCCGCCTGGCGGTCATGCTCGAGCATGGCGCCCTGGACGAGGTGCGGGCCATGGAGGCGCGCGGGCTGGACCCTTCCCTCCCCGCGCTCAAGGCAGTCGGCTATCGCGAGTTCGCGGCCCACCTTCGCGGCGAGACCACGCTGGAGCAGGCGCTGGAGGCGGCAAGGCAGGAGACCCGTCGCTACGCCAAGCGCCAGCTGACCTGGTTCCGCAACCAGACGCCGGATTGGGCCAGAATCCCAGGGGAGAGCACTAGCGCTCCGTGATGGTCACCCCCGTCTTGAGCAGCCGAGGCTTCACGGCGAGCTGATAGTCCTCATCGAACATCTGGTCCTTGAGGCGGTCGAGCGTGGCGATCACCCGGTCCTCGGCGGCCGTCACCGGCTTGGCGAAGACCTCGCAGGTCGTCCCGGCGGGCAGGTCGGCCTGGCCATTCTCGATCGCCTGGAGCGGCTTGGTGGCGCCCTCCTCGCAGCCTAGCAGGCCGGTGATCGAATAGAAGCAGAGGTCGCGCTGCAGGTAGGACTCGACGACCCAGACGCACGGGATCGCAGACACGGTCACGCCCTCCGGCGCCGCCGGAACCGCGCCGGGCTTGGCGATGGTCCGCAGGAAGATCTGGTAGCGCACCACCGCGTTCTCGGTCCGGCCGCCCTTGGCCAGCGTCAGCGTCTTGGCCTTCTGCGCGACCGGCGCCAGCCGTTGAAGCGTGGGCGGAGCCGGCGCGGGAGCGGCGGCGGCGGGCGGCGGAGCGGCTTGAACCAGCAAACGGACCTCCAAGGTTGAGCTTGGCCATGGTGACCACACCCGCTCAATCTTGGCGATAGGCCGTGTTTGCAGTCCCCCGACTTGCCCCTATGGAGAGAACCGAAAACCGAAGGAAATTCCGATGTCCGACCTTGCCGCCCTCGCCGAACGCGTCGCCGAGCGCCTGATCGCCCGCGGCGAGACGGTCGCCATTGCGGAGTCCTCGGCCGGCGGCCTGATCTCGGCGGCGCTGCTGGCCGTGCCGGGGGCGTCGAAGTTCTATGTCGGCGGCGCCGTCGTCTACACGGCCCGGGCGCGGCTGACCCTGATGGACATCCCGCAGAAGGCCATGGACGGCCTGCGCTCGGCCAGCGAGCCCTATGCGGAGCTGCTGGCGCGGGTCGCCCGCAAGAACCTGAAGGCGACCTGGGGTCTGTCCGAGACCGGCGCCGCTGGCCCGGACGGCAACCGCTATGGCGACGCGCCCGGTCACTGCTGCTTCGCCGTGGTCGGCGAGGAGATCTCGGTCAGCACGACGCTGGAAACGGGACACGGCGATCGCGCCAGGAACATGCAGGCCTTCGCCGCCGCCGCGCTGGAGCTGTTGGCCCGAACGCTGGAAGCCTAGACGGTCCCGAACAGGCTGTAGGCGAACTCGTCCATCGCCTTCTGGCTGATGCTCGTATTGTTCAGCAGCACGACGGTCGTCTGGTCGTCGAAGCGATGGCCCAACACAGAGCGGTAGCCGGCGGTGTTGCCCGTCTCCCAAGCGAAGACGCGCGGCATGCCGTCTGCGAACAGGGTCCGCACTCGACCGCCCAGCGCGTAGTTCTGGTCCGGCCAGCCGACCGTCAGCAGTTCCTTCTTGCGGGCCGGCGGCAGAAAACCACCGTCGAACACCGCGTGCGCCGCCTTCAGCAGGTCCGGCGCCGTGCTGACATAGCCGCCGCTGGCGGTCATGCACGGGAAGCGCAGGTTGGGCTTGCGCGCCAGCGGCTCGAGTGTCCGGTAAGAGGCCGCGACGTCCGGCGGATCGCTCGGCGTGGTGCGCGACAGCCCCAGCGGCCCGATGACCAACTCGGCCATCGCCGCCGCATAGGTCTTGCCGGTCACCGCTTCGATAACCGCCGTCAGCAGGATCCAGTTGGTCAGGACGTAGTCGAACCTTGTCCCCGGCTCGAAGATCAGGTCGCCCGAGCACCACAGCTTCACCGCCTCGGCGGTCGTGACGGTCTTGTTGAAGAGATCGGGATCTGGATTGGCCTTGGTCCAAGTCGCGAAGCCGTTCGGAACGCCGCTGATGTTCGTCGCCAGGTGCCGCAGCTTGACCTTGGCGCCCGTATCGGCGCGGTAGTCGGGCAGGTACGTGCTGATCGGCGCGTCGAGGTCGAGCTTGCCCGCCTCCTCCAGCTTCAGCAGGGCGTTCGAGGTCAGCCACTTGGAAATCGAGGCGATGCCGTAGGGCGTCTCGAGGGTGGCGGGCTTCCTGGCCTCGATGTCGGCGAACCCGACAGCGCGCGAATAGATCGGCCTGCCGGCGCGCCCGATCAGCACCACGCCCTGGAACGGCTGGACCTTGAGGAAGGCGTCGACCGCCTTGTCGGCCGCTCCGCCAGAGAGAACCGAGGCGTAAGCCTCACCGGCCACGCCAAGCGCCGCGGCTCCAACCAGAAATTCGCGCCGACCAACCACTCAAACGCTCCTCGATTGCAGGAGCGCGACCGTGGAGGGGAAAACCTGCCCCTGTCACGTGAAACTCCGGTAAGGTCACACCGGCAGGAAAAGGCACATCCTTGCGACAAGGCGCGCCTTGACGGGTTAATGCGCGCATGTCATGACCCTTTCCGTAGCTTTGGAGCAAGACTCGTGCGCAAAACCATGATCGTACTTATGGAGCGGCCGTCCGCGACGTGACCCTAGAAGTCACGCCGTAGTTCGGTCGCGCGCGCAAAGGTCCTTCGGGACCTTTTTTCTTTTCCGCCTACACCCTTCCCGCTTCCCACCGGATCCGTCCCATGACCGCCCACCAGACCATCGCGAGCAAAGCTCCCGCAGACACCACAGATCGCGCCATGACCGGCGCCGAGATCGTGGTTCGCGGCCTCGTGGACCAGGGCGTCGAGGTGCTGTTCGGCTATCCGGGCGGCGCGGTCCTGCCGATCTATGACGCCCTGTTCCACGAGCCGCGCCTGCAGCACATCCTGGTGCGCCACGAGCAAGGCGCGACCCACGCCGCCGAGGGCTACGCCCGCAGCTCCGGCAAGCCGGGCGTTGTCCTGGTCACCTCGGGTCCGGGCGCGACCAACGCCATCACCGGCATCATGGACGCCCTGATGGACTCCATCCCGATGGTCGTCATCACCGGCCAGGTCCCGACGCACCTGATCGGCACCGACGCCTTCCAGGAAGCCGACACGGTCGGCATGACCCGGTCGTGCACCAAGCACAACTATCTGGTCAAAGACGTCCGCGACCTGCCGCAGATCATCCATGAGGCCTTCAAGATCGCCACCACCGGCCGTCCGGGCCCGGTGCTGATCGACATCCCCAAGGACGTCCAGTTCGCCAAGGGCGAATACCGCGGTCCCGAGGAGATCCAGTCGACCCACGCCTACGCGCCGCGCGTCAAGGGCGACGCCGGCCGGATCGCCGAGGCGGTCAAGATGATCGCCGGCGCGCGCCGCCCGATCTTCTACACCGGCGGCGGCGTCATCAACGCCGGCCCCAAGGCCAGCGAGGCGCTGCGCGAGTTCGCGGCCCTGACCGGCGCCCCGGTGACCTCGACCCTGATGGGCCTGGGCGCCTTCCCTGCGGCCGATCCGGCGTGGCTGGGCATGCTGGGCATGCACGGCACGTTCGAGGCCAACAACGCCATGCACGACTGCGACGTGATGATCTGCGTCGGCGCGCGCTTCGACGACCGCGTCACGGGGCGCCTGGACGCCTTCTCGCCGGGCAGCAAGAAGATCCACATCGACATCGACCCGTCGTCCATCAACAAGAACGTCCGGGTCGACCTGCCCATCGTCGGCGACGCCGCCTCGGTGCTCGAGGACATGATCGCCGCCTGGAAGGCCGCCAAGCTTTCGCCGAACAAGGCCGCCCTGACCGACTGGTGGGCCCAGATCGACCAGTGGCGCGCCCGTGAGTGCCTGAAGTACCGGTCGTCCGACACGGTCATCAAGCCGCAGTACGCCATCCAGCGCCTGTACGAGCTGACCAAGGACAAGGACGTCTACATCACGACCGAGGTCGGCCAGCATCAGATGTGGGCCGCCCAGTTCTTCCGCTTCGAGGAGCCTAACCGCTGGATGACCTCCGGCGGCCTGGGCACCATGGGCTACGGCCTGCCCGCCGCCCTGGGCGTGCAGCTGGCGCACCCGAACAGCCTGGTCGTCGACATCGCCGGCGAAGCCTCGATCCAGATGTGCATCCAGGAGCTGTCGACCGCGATCCAGTTCGACCTGCCAGTCAAGATCTTCATCCTGAACAACGAATGGATGGGCATGGTCCGCCAGTGGCAGCAGCTGCTGCACGGCGAGCGCTATAGCCACTCGTACTCGGACAGCCTGCCCGACTTCGTGAAGCTGGCCGAGGCCTATGGCGCCCACGGCATCCGCTGCGACGATCCCGCCGAGCTGGACGCCAAGATCCTGGAGATGATCAACAGCGACAAGCCGGTGATCTTCGACTGCCGGGTCGAGAAGCACGAGAACTGCCTGCCGATGATCCCGTCGGGCAAGGCGCACAACGAGATGATCCTGCCCGAAGAGGTCGAGGACCTGGGCAGCGTCATCGACGAAGACGGCCGCCGGCTGGTCTAGTCAGCGGAACGGGTTAGAAGAAGAGCCAAGATGACCACGAACACCCAACCCGCCCCCGCCTCGGCCTACGACCTTAGCCCCAACGAGCAAGCCGAACAGACGGCGACGTTCGCCCTGCTCGTCGACAACGAGCCGGGCGTGCTGCACCGCGTCGTCGGCCTGTTCGCCGCCCGCGGCTACAACATCGAAAGCCTCACAGTCGCCGAGACCGACCGCAAGGCCCACACCAGCCGCATCACCGTGGTGACGCGCGGGACCCGCCAGGTGCTGGACCAGATCGAGGCCCAGCTGAACAAGGTGGTGAACGTCCGTCGCGTGCACGACGTGACCCGCGACCCGAACGGCGTCGAGCGCGAGCTGGCCCTCGTGAAGGTGCGTGGCTCGGGCGTCGACCGCGTCGAGGCCCTGCGCATCGCCGAGATCTTCCGCGCCAAGCCGGTCGACACGACGCTGGAGAGCTTCGTGTTCGAGATCTCGGGCGCGCCGTCCAAGATCGACAAGTTCCTCGACCTGATGCGCCCGCTGGGCCTGGTGGAACTTTCGCGCACGGGCGTCCTTTCCATCGAGCGGGGCGTCGAGGGCATGTAGCGGAGATGGGCGGATGAGCGGCCTGACCGGACTGATCGCGGGCCTGGCCCTTGCTCTTGGTCCTGAAGGCGCCGTCCAGCAGGCCCCGCCGCCCGATCCCGCCGCCTGGTGGTCGCCCAAGGTCGCGCGCCCGCCGTCCGAGGCCGAACCGCTCTATGGCCGTCGACTCGCCAAGGGCGAGCGGCCGATCCCGATCGACAGGGGCGTCGAGCCCCTCCTCTACCGCCTCTGGGGGCTGCAACCTTTGCAGAGCCAGGTGCTGCGCAAGGGCGAACTGATCCTCGAGGTCTGGGCCCGGCCGGCGGGCGACGTGCGCCAGGCTGTCGCGCGCCTTACGCTGCGAGACGACGGCCGGGCCTTCGTCCAGGCGCGCGCCGGACTTGGCTGCTGCACGCCGGAGATCGGCCGCCGCGTCGACATCAACGCCGAGCTCGACCGCGCCGCCGCCGAGGCGTTGAGATCGGTTTCAGCCGACCCCGCCTGGAGCCAGCCCGGCTCGGTCATCGTCGATTATGGCGGCGGCGCGGTTTCGGCGCTCTGCGTCGACGGCGTCTCCTGGGACGCCGCCCTGCTCATTCCCGGCCAGGCCCGTCATCTGCGGCGCGCCTGCGACGACGCCGAGGTCGGTTCGATCGCGCGGATTCTCGCGACGGCCTTGGGGCCGACGATCGGACGGGACCCTCGCTTTGACGCGATCTTCCCAAGAGGCGCGGACTTTTCGCGGCAAGCCGGCGCCTACGCCGCGCTGATCCAGTCCGGCGGCCGTCTGATCCCGAGCGAGAACAGCCGGCCCCAGGCCTCTACGCCCCCGCCGCCGCCATCTCCGGCTGATCCCGAAGCCGGGCCACGTCCCTGAGCGGCGGCGCGCCGAACAGACGGGCGTATTCGCGGCTGAACTGCGAGGGACTGTCGTAGCCGACCGTGTGGCCGGCGGTCGCCGCGTCGAGCCGCTGGACCAGGATCAGGCGGCGAGCCTCCTGCAGGCGAATCTGCTTCTGGTACTGCAGCGGCGACAGCGAGGTCACCGCCTTGAAGTGCTGGTGCAGCGCCGAGGGGCTCATCCGCGCCTCCTCGGCGACCATGTCGATGCTGAACGGCTGGTCGAAGTTGCGCTTGATCCAGCCGATCGCCCGGTTGATCTGGCGCAGGCGGCTGTCGCGGCGGGCGATCTGCGCCAGCCGCGGTCCCTGGGGTCCGGTCAGAAGGCGGTAAAGGATCTCGCGCTCGATCAGCGGGGCCATGACGGCCACATCCTCAGGCGTCTCCAGCAGGGTCGTCATTCGACACACGGCGTCGAACAGCTGGGGCGTCATCGCGCCCGCCGACATGCCGCCCACGAGGGGCGCGGCGGCGTCGAGGCGGGCGGCCAGGCCGGTCTCCATGATCATCTCGCTGATCAGCTTGGCGTCCAGCACGATCCGGAAGCTCAGATACGGCTTGTCCGGCGAGGCCTCGACGACCTGGCCGGTGACCGGCACGTCGATCGAGGACAGGAAGAAGTTGCGCTCGTCGTATTCGTGGATGGCGTCGCCCACGGTCACCCGCTTTCGGCCCTGCGCCAGGACGCAGAAGGACGGATCGTGAAGACCATGGTTGGGTTCGCTGGGCTGGGACAGGCGATAGAGATTGACCCTGGGGCAACAGGTGTCGACCGGCCCTTCCTCCGGCGTGAATCGTTCAATCAGGGCGGCGAGCGCCTCGCGCGTGCTCATGGCTTTTCCTTGTGCGGACGAGGCTATTTGTAAGCCTTGCACGATCCTCCGTCACGCGACGGCGTTCGGTTCCGGAGGATCGTGCAATCATGCCGGAGCATCGATCTACCGACTGGACGCCCCGGCGCCGCATAGTGGCCTCGTTCCGCTCCCCGACGCGGCCAACTCCAAAAACCTGAGCTCTGCGATGAGACGCTACACGCCCCGACGCGGCGGCGTGACGGCTCCGCGCTGGTTTGTCGCCGCCCTGCTGGGCGGGACGGCCGCGCTGACCGCCGCCACCGCCGTGCTCCCCAAACCCGCCCTGACGCCGCCCCAGAACGAAACCTTCCAGATTGGGAGCCTCGCCCGATGATGATGTCCGCCATCGTTCCCCACATCCCTGTCGCCGGCGTCTGGACGTCGCCCGACGGCCACATCTCGCTGGAGCTGCGCGCCGACGGCCGCTTCATCGAGACCCGCGACGACTTCGCCGACGTGTTCACCGGCGTCTATGTCCTGGTCGGCGAGACGCTGAAGCTGTTCGAGGATCGCGGCGCGGTCGTCAGCGGCACCTTGGTCGACGGTCGCCTAAGCCTGGGGACAGTCCAGCGCCCGGCCTTCCATACCGAGGCCGAACACCCTATATTGTGATCGTCCGGCTTCGGCCGAACTATGGGGATAAACGCGCACGTAATAAGCGGACTGGACCCGGGTGCGATTCCCGGCGGCTCCACCAAATCTCTCCCAAGTTATCATGGGACTGCATGGGGCCGATCAGCATCGACAGACGTGTAAAGGTGTTGCTTTCTCTCGGCTTGGCCCACCGTTTCGGGCCTTTATCTAAATGCGAACGATAACTTCGCTGAAGAGTTCGCCGTCGCCGCGTAATGCAGCGCCGTTGAATTCGACCTTTAAGTCCTAGGGGTTCAGATCCTTAGGCGGGGCCCGGAGGGAGCCTGCCAACAGAATCCCTCCACTTTCCACGACATCGCCGAGGCTCCCTCCTCTCTTTCGAGAAGGAATGGGGGAGCCTGCCAACAGAATCCCTCCACTTCCCACGACTTCGCCGAGGCCGCCGTCTCTCTGTGTTTCAAGAGACCACCGCAAACGGTTGCGCCGCGCCCCGCGCATGACGACCGCGACCTTGGCGCGCGGACCACATCGGAGAGCTTTGCGATAGGCGCTCGACACGCTACGCTCCCAGCTTCGTTTTCAGTCCGAAGTATCGACCTCAGCGCATGTCCCAGACCGAACAGCCCGAAGACCTCATGCAGTACGAGGCCATGGCCCAGGACGCCCTGCGCGGCGTGGTCAGGGCTGCTCTGAAGAAGGCGGCGGAGCCGGGCGGCCTGCCCGAGCCGCACCACCTGTACATCACCTTCAAGACCAAGGCCGCCGGCGTCTCGGGCCCGCAGGACCTGCTGGGCAAGTATCCGGACGAGATGACGATCGTCCTCCAGCACCAGTATTGGGACCTCGCCCCGGGTGAGAGCATCTTCTCGGTGACGCTGAAGTTCGGCGGCCAGCCCAAGCGCCTGACGGTGCCCTACGCCGCCGTGACCCGCTTCTACGATCCGTCGGTCCAGTTCGCCCTGCAGTTCGCCCCGCCCGAGATCGTCGAGGATGATCCCGAGCCCGAAGACGAGCCCGAGGCCAAGAGCCCAGCGCCGTCCGGCGATGAAGGTCCGAAGATCGTCTCCCTGGACCAGTTCCGGAAGAAATGAGCGACGTCGTCTCCGACGCTCCGCAGACCTTGAGCGACGAGGCGATCCTCGCGCGCTTCCGCGCATCCAAGAACCAGCCGAGCGGATCCCTGACCCTGGGCTTCGAGCTGCTGGCCGTGCGCCAGGCCGACCGCGAGATCGAGGTCGGCTTCAACGCGCGCGCCGATCTGCTTTGCAACCCGATGGGCCAGATCCAGGGTGGCTATGTCTGCGCCATGCTGGACGAGGCCATGTCCGTCGCCGGCATGATCACCTCGGGCATGACCCACGTCGTCCCGACCCTGGAGATGAAGACCAGCTTCCTGCGCCCAGCCATGCCCGGCGCGCTACGCGGCGTCGGCCGCGTGGTGAAGTGGGGCCGCACCGTGTGCTTCATGGAAGGCGAGCTCTACGACGCCGAGGGCCGCCTGCTGGCCAAGTCGACCGGCACGGCGCTGCCAACGCCTTTCGCCAACTTCAAGAAGAAATAGCCGAGGGGGGACGGGCCATGCGGGGAGCGGCGGCGGTCATCGGACTTCTGGCCCTGCTTCTCGCGCCCTTGTCCATCGCCCGGGCCGGGCCGTTCTCGAACTGGACCGCGGTCGTGGTGGCGGGCGACTACCACGCCCATTCCGGCGGCCCGACCGAAGCCTTCGACAACGCCCGGCGCGATGTCTCCAAGGCGCTGGTCGAACTTGGCTTCGACAAGGCCGCGATCCAGCAGTTCTCCGTGCGTCCCAAGCGCTACCCCGCCGATGCGCCAGGCAGCGCGGACGCGCGGACGCTCTATGACGCCCTTCGAGTCGGCGCGCAGGCCGCCAAGGCGGGCTGCCTGTTCTACATCAGCTCGCACGGCGGGCCGGACGGCGCGATTCTCGGCGAGGAGGTGCTTCGCCCGCATCTGCTGGCGGCCATCCTCGACGACGCCTGCCCCAATCGACCCAGCGTCGTCGTGATCTCCGCCTGTTTTTCGGGCGTGTTCATCCCGCCCCTGCAAAAGAGCGATCGCCTGATCCTGACCGCCGCCCGCGCGGATCGCGCCTCGTTCGGCTGCGGCGAGAGCGACAAATATCCCTATTTCGACGCCTGCTTCCTGGCCTCCGTCCCCGACGCCCACGACTTCGCCGCCCTCGGCGCGCGCGTTCAGGCCTGCGTCGCGCGCCGGGAAAAGGAGA
>JAYRLX010000461.1:0-2865 GCA_041905125.1 Caulobacter sp.
GAGCCCCGCCGCCAAGTCCAGCAGATCTATAGCGCCCTGGTCCATGCCGAAGGCTGGAACCCGGTCCAGGAAGCGCTAATCCTGGACTTCGGCGCCTGGCTGCAGGGTCACCCCGGTCTTGGCGAGCTGAAGTCCCGGGCCGAAGGACTGCTGGCCAAGCTGGGCTGACGGTTGGCTGGAGGCCCGATCTAGGTCGAAGACGCCGGCCGAAAGCGTCGGCGATAGTCGGTGGAGCTGGGCGCCGAGGGCGCACTGGATTTGGCGTCGGGCACCGCGGAACCTAATCGTCCTTGGGGGCCAGGTCGCGGTAGATTTCCGCCGGATCAGCCCCGTCACGCAGGGCGATCCGCCGACGAATGACAGTCGCCATCCGTTCGTCGAGGATGGGCGTGTTCCAGCGGGCTGCGGCGTCCAGACGGAGTGGCTGTTCTGGAAAGCTGAGGAAGGTGAAGACGCGGTTGGTCACCTGGATCATCAGGGCCTTCATTTCCTCGTCCGAGATCCGGGAGGTTTTGAGATAGGGCATTTCGCCATCGGGCGTGACAATCTTCACATCGCTGAAGTCGCCAGCCGGGCTCACAATCTCGGCGCCGGCATGCCAGTCCTCGATGATGGTGTTGCGCACGCAGGTTTCCACCAGCGCCAGGGTCAGGTGCTCGAGCGCCTTGCGCTCGCGCATCGTCCACGGGCGCTCGGTCATGTTCGTCTCCTCGGGACGGGGCTAGTCGCGGCAATAGGTGACGTAGTCGAGATCGTCGAGTAGCGCGCCATTAGACGATTCCCAGGCATCCGCGGCGGCAATGAGCGCGGCCTGGGCGCGTGCGACCCATGCCGGGTCAACGGTGGCGGTATTGGCCAGGGCGCGAAGATCATCGGGTTTGAGTTCGTCGTCCATCTCGCCTCCGGCGGCCAGTTCTTGGGTGGCAGCATATCCGATTGTTCCGGACTGGGTCGCCTCCGCCCGTGCGCGTGGCGAAGGCGCTGGTTCCGCATCGACCCCGTATTTCTCCGGTATTGCGAGGATGCTTGCGATGGCGGATCGTCTCACGTCGGCGGCTGCTTGAGAACGATCGACGACAGGCCCGGCGGCTTGAGAAACGTCGGGCCACCCGATGGCGCATCTATCTCCTCTGCCGCCTCAAGGGGCGCGTGCTTGCGCCTTTGATCGGTCTTCGGCCTTACCCGGCGCCATCGCGTGGCGACCGAAGCTGACGCAGGCCGATGGTCCTTTGCCATCACGCGGCGACTCGGGGTGAGAAGGACGTCGCATTGCGCGAGGACTTCTCATGACCCCAGAGGCATTTTCGACCCTGGCCGGCCGGCTCGGCGCAGCCGTGCAGGTGCGCAGCGTCCTCGACACCACGCGGTTTCGCGTCGGCGGACAGGCTTTCGCCACCCTCGGGTGGCCGGAAGCTGGATGGGCGGTGGTCAAGCTGAGCCTCGAAGACCAGGCCTCGGCGATGGCGCTCAGCGACGCGGTGTCGATCGAGCCTCGGAGGCCGCGCGGTTCGGGCGTGACGCTGGTGCGGCTCAAAGGGATCGACGAAGACGCCATGGCCTACATTCTGACGGCCGCCTTTCGCCACGCCTACGCCAAGGCCTCCAACACACGGTCGGCCAAGGCCCGTGGCGCCGCGCAAGGCGCGGCCAAGGGCGTGGAGTGAGCGATGAGCGTCGGGGTCAAGATCGTCGCGGTGCTGGCCGCGCGGGAGGGCAAGGGGGAGGCGCTTGAGGCTCTGCTCCTTGGCATGGCGAGCGCCTGCCGGGCCGAGTCGGGCAACCTGTGCTGGGATATCTGGCGAGACCAGGCCGATCCGACCCGTTTCGTCCTCGACGAGCTCTACATCGACGATGCGGCCGTCGCGGCCCATCGCGCGAGCGCGCACTTTGCCGCCTATCTGGCCCAGATCGGCGACCTGGCCGAGCGCACGGCCCTGGTGTTGAACCCTGCCGACCTTGGCTGAGCCGTTGGCTGCAGCGCTTTTTCTGATCCAGACTAGCCCAGCCGAACGAGCAGTTCGTTCATCCCGTCGCTGAGCGCTGCGCTCCAGGCCGGATGGCCCGGCCCCGCCGCCAACGAAATGTCGGCGGTCGTCTCGAAGTGCAGAATGGCGCGTTGGCCGTCCGGCGCGCGCCGGCTGAAGGCGAACTGGCCGCCGCCGCGCAAGAACGCGCCGTCGCGATGGTGCAGACTGATGAATCGCAGTCCGTCGATGACGACCGCGTCGCTATCCGAGGCGCTTCGATGCTCGGCGGCTTGGCGCAGCGCGCCCCAGATCATCGTCATCTGCCTGATCCTCCCAACCTGCCCGGACGGTGAGCGAGCATGCTTGCGCTAACGATTCCCGCCCAGCGCCCGGCGCACAGCAGGCCGACTTTTCAGTGGATCGATCGAGCCGGGCGAAGTGTTGGGCGGGCGGTAAGCGGACCGGCAACTGGGCGGTGAGCTGTCCACGCGGGGTTCTCGCCAGGCGCTTTCGCGCCCGGCTTCACCCGAAATGGAGAGCGGCCGGCGGTCACGCTCGGTCCCGAGCCTTTCGGCTCTCCTACGGGCGCGCCGCCTTCGGGCAGGCTTTGGCCTGCCGCCGGCCGCTCGACGCGGACGTTCCGACACGCGCTTTGCGCGGTCTCCTTGCCGGCTTCATGAGTCATGAGCGCTCGCAGGCGAGCGCGCACGGCTTAGGGCGCTGCCCTCAGCGCACTTCGGATCGGCTTCCGCCCAGCTTCGTCCGGCCCTTGGCCCTCCTGCAGCCGGGTCCCCGCGAAGCCGCCCCTCCGTTTGCACACCCGGTCTCGCCGACGGGCGCCGGGGGGGGGGGCGCGCCGGGGGCGGGGACCCCCCCCCCCACCGCACCCAAAGCACAA
>JAYRLX010000462.1:0-2865 GCA_041905125.1 Caulobacter sp.
GGCCTTCGGAGCGCCGCCTCACGGCTGGCGCGCAACGGCCAAGGAGCGTGGCGCGGCGCTTTGGAACGCGCGCGACGCCCAGCGCCGCGACCGAACGTTCTCGGCCGCGCCTCTGGTTGATGACAATGTCTTCGTCATTCTCTCGGCGCCGGCGCCCCGACTGCTGTCCTGGGCCTGGATCAATCCGATCTCGCGCTTGCTTCTGCCCTTGCTGGCGTTCGTCCTGGGTCTGGCGGCGGTGTGGTTCACCGCAGAGCGGGGCGTGATCCGCTGGATTCTCTATCTGCAGCGTGTCGCGGCGATCTACGCCCGTGGCCGCTTTACGGTCAGGCCCTTGCAGGCCGAACGCGCGCCGCCGGAAATCCGGGAACTGGCCGCCACCCTCGACGCCATGGCCGGCGCGATCGTCGCCCGCGACGCTTCGCTGATGGACAGCCTGGCGGAGAAGGACGCGCTGATGCGCGAGATCCATCACCGGGTGAAGAACAACCTGCAGATCATCACCTCGCTGCTCAACATGCAGCAGCGCGCCCTGGCCGATCCGGCGGCGAAGGCGGCGATGAATGACACGCGCCAACGGATCACGGCCTTGGCCCAGATCTATCGCGCGCTCTATCAGGGGCCCGACCTGAAGCGGGTGGACCTGCGGCCCTTCCTGGAAGAGCTGACCGCCCAGCTTCTGGCCAACGACATGGGGACGTCCAACCTGGTGCGGACCGAGGTCCATGCCGATCCCTTGGTGATCGACCCCGACCGCCTGGCGCCGATCGCCTTGTTCGCCGTCGAGGCGATCACCAACGCGCAGAAGCACGCCTTCGGCGTGACGGGAGGGACGCTTCGGGTCAGCTTCTTTGTGCGAGGCGAGGAGGCCGAGCTCTCGATCAGCGACGACGGTCCGGGGGCGGCGGACAGCCTTGGCGGCGGCGTGGGTCGGACCTTGATGACCGCCTTCGCCCGTCAGCTGCGCGGCAAGGTCTCCTTCGAGACGCAGGATCCCCGCGGCCTGACGGTTCGACTGATCTTTCCCACGCCGCTCGCCGTCGGATCGGCGGCCTGAATCTAGGGACCTCCACCGGAACCGAGCTTCGCTGCTGACGTTCTCTCCGGGCGATTACGTCACAGCCTTCCCATGATGCCCTGGGAGGCCAACAGCGGAGAAGAGCATGCGTAAACTGGTGATTCTGGCCGCCCTCGCCGCCAGCCTGTCGGTCGCGGCCTGTAATACGGTCGAAGGCGCCGGCAAGGACGTCTCCTCGGCCGGTCGCGCCGTCAGCGACACGGCCAAGGACGTCAAGAACAACTGACGTTAGAGATCTTTCGAGACAGAGGCCCGCCGGCGACGGCGGGCCTTTTTCTTTTCAGCGCGCCGCCAAGTGTTGCGACGTTGCAAACGAGAAGAGCTCGCGAGAGATACAGCTGAAAAGCAGCCCGTGAATTGTGGCCCCCTCCGGAAGAGGGACCGAGTGATTGTCGAGCGGCGCTGTCTTTGTTCATAGCGGCTGGCGGTGTTCCAGCACGTACATCTGGCATCGCTTTCGCGCCGCGCCGAATGTCCGGGCCTATTACGAGCCCTGGCACGAGCAACTGGCCCGGGTGACGGCCAAGACGATCCACGCCGAGACCCCCGACAACAGCGGCCTCAGGCATCCAGGCGGCGGCGAGCCCTATCTCAAGGAGTTCGAGGTCGTTCTGGACCCGGCCGGCGGCGTTCGGCGCTTTGACGCCAGTTTCGCCTTGGACCGTTTCTGGATCGAACCCGAGGCCAGCGATCTGGCGCAGCAGGCCTATGTCGAAGGGTTGATCGACGCCGCGCGGAGGCGGGGCGAGACGCCGGTGCTCGCCTGCTGCCGGACGCTCGGCCGCGTGGGCTGGCTGAAGAAGCGATTTGGCGGCTTCCACATCGTCCTGGTGCGTGATCCCGTGCAGCAGTGGCTGTCGTTCTACTCGTTGCGTCGCCGCCCGAGGCCGACCTATTTCGAGCTTTGCCACTACGTCCTGCTGTCGGAAGTGGCCGCCTGTCGCGACGCCGCCAGACAGATCCTAGGTCGCGAGTTCGGCGGTTCGGGGCCGCTGTCCCAGCGTCTGGCGACGGTGCGGCGAGCCTTCAAGCGCCGTCCGGCCAGCCTGTCTTTCCAGGCTTTCCTCGCGGTCTGGCTGGCGTCCCATCTGAAGGCGCTTCCGCACGCCGATCTGGTGATCGATGTAGATCGATTGGCGCGGGATCAGGCTTATGCGCGAGAAATCGAAGCCGCGATCGCCGCCGGCAGCGGATTGAGGCCTGATTTCTCGGACTGCCGCGCGCCGCCGCCGCACGGGGCGGCTCCGCCCATTGAATGGCGCAAGGCCGCTCGCGCCGTGGTGGACGCCATGGACCTGCATGAGGCTATCGTTGGGCCCGACGCGCATCCGATCCTTTACCGTAAGCTCGCGCCTGCCTTCGCGGCTCTGCCGCCCGCACGAGCCAGCGTGCTGGCCAGGATGGGCGAGATGCTGGCCGGCGTCGCAGGCGGCGCCGCGCTCGCGCGTTTGCAGACCAAGTTCCGAAGAGCTTGAAGACGCCTACGCGGCGGCGGCCGTTCCAATGGTCGGATCGCGCAGATAGAGGCCCGCGCCGCCGGGCGCGGCGACCAGGATGTCGTCGAGATCCGTGACGTCGTCCTCGGGATCCAGCACCAGCACCCCATCCGCCGCGAGCCGCCCGGCAAGGCTGCGGACGACCTTGTGCCGCAGCGCCGGCACCATGTTGCGCAAGACGTTGCGCAGGAGGATCACGTCGAATGCGCCCAGCGCGGAGAGATCGGACAGCAGATTGATCCGCCGCCAGCGCACCATCTGTCGGATGCGCGGCGAGATCGTCCAGGTGTC